>JAQVWB010000047.1 GCA_028698695.1 Syntrophomonadaceae bacterium
GTTGATGAAGTAATCATGGAAAATGGCAATGTAGTCGGAGTTAGGGCCGCCGGCGATGAATTGCGCGCCGATGTGGTAATAGCTTGTGATGGAGTGTTGTCATTTGTTGCTGAAAAAGCCGGTTTAAGAAAACCGGGGAAAGCGCATGATCATGCAGTAGGTTTTAAGGAAGTTATTGAACTGGACCCTGCGGTAATTGAAGACCGCTTTAATCTGGATGGTGAAGAAGGTGCTGCCCGGTTATTCATGGGAGAAGTTACCCGGGGAAAATTTGGCGGCGGTTTTCTCTATACTAACAAGGAAAGTATCAGTCTGGGTGTAGTAGTTGGGATTAAGGATTTAATGGAAGGAAACCCGGCGGTAAATGCCCCACAATTATTGGACGATTTTAAAGCCCGTCCGGAAATTGCGCGTTTAATTAAGGGTGGACAAACAGTAGAATATGGTGCCCATGCAATTCCTGAGGGTGGTTATAATGCTATGGGTAAACTTTATGGTGGTGGTATTCTGGTAGCAGGTGATGCAGCTGGTTTATCGATGAATATCGGGGTTACAGTCAGAGGGATGGAATATGCTCTGGCATCCGGATATTATGCTGCTCAGGCAGTTTTACAGGCCAAAGAAAAGGGAGATTTTAGTGCAGCTGGATTATCAGTTTATGAAAAGCTTTTAAACGAAAGTTTTGTATTACAAGACTTTAAAACCTTCAAGCATGCCCTTACAGCTCTTGAAAATCCACGCTTGTTTACAGTATATCCTGAGCTGGCCGGTAACATTATGCGTGATCTTTATGAAGTACCTGACGGACCTAAGAAACCATTATTCCGCACAGTAAAACAATATTTAACTCTGCGGGAAATGTGGGCTATGGCTGGTGACATGAGGAAGGTGATGAAGATATGAGCGAAGCAATGGGATTAAAAGCCAAGCTGGGGCTGAATGTTTTCAAACACAATGAAACAGCGCATATTGTTATTAAACCGGGTATGGAAAAAGACTCGCGTTTAAAGCGAGCCATACTGGTATGTCCGGCAGGATTATACAGCGAAAACGAAGCTGGTGAAGTTGAACTTACCATTGATGGTTGTCTGGAATGTGGAACCTGTCGCCTGGCCTGCGGGATTGAAGTTCTTGACTGGAATTTTCCCGAAGGTGGTACGGGAGTTCAATTCCGGTTTGGATAAAAACAATCTTAATCTTAAATCCTAATAATAAAGGAGGTTATAGTAAGGTGAATATTGTGGTAGCCATGAAACAAATCCCTGATTTACAACAAATACGCATTCGAAATCGTCAGCCTTTGTTTGATGATGTTCCCCTGACTTTGGGCACTATTGACAAGAATGCGCTGGAAGCAGCAGTGGTGTTGAAAGAAGCTGATGAAAGTATCAAGGTAACCGTACTGTCAGCGGGTAATGAGGAAGTGGAAGATACAGTTAAGGAAGCTCTGGCTGCCGGAGCTGACGAAGCTTTTCTGGTTTTGGATGATGCTCTGGAAGGAGCCGACAGCGCTGCCATTGCTGCTGTATTGGCTGCAGCCATCAAACAAATGGAGGATGTGGACCTTATTCTGTTTGGCGAAGGCAGTGGTGATAATTATTCCGGTCAGGTAGGTTCCCGTGTAGCTGAACTTTTGAATATGCCACAGGCAGGTTATGTAAGCGCTATGGAAATAAAGGGCGGTAATGCTGTAGTTACACGTACTCTGGAGGATTGTGATGAAGTTTTGGAAATGACTTTACCAGGTGTAATCAGTGTTATGGCCGGACTTAATGAACCACGTATTCCTTCTGTTACTCAGATTTTGAAAGCCGGCAAGAAGCCCAAAGAAGTTCTGGAACTGGATGAAGTTGATGTTGATATAAAGAAGCTGGCTTTTACAGAAACAATTAGCAATCTGGCACCTGAATCAAATCGTAAGAAGATTGTAGTTAAAAGTGTTGACGAATTGCTCCAGGGATTACGGAGCGAAAACTTGATAGGGAGGTAGTCAGGAATGGCAGGAATTTTAATTTTCAGTGACAAAACCAATCTGGCTCTGGAGCTTCTGACTGCCGCCAACAGCATCAGTAGTTCCAGCGCAGATATAAAGGCAGTAACTATTAATAACGATGAACAGGTGCAGGCTTTATCTGAAGCTGGTGCCAATGTATATCGTATAAATGCAGCTGATTTAATTATGGCTGATGTCGGTGCCGTAGCTGCAGCTCTAGGACAGGCTGCCGGAGAATTGGGCAGTGACATTATATTGCTATCTTCCAATCGTCGTGGTAAAGAAATTGCCGGACGCTTGGCTCAGGTAGTTGGAGCAGGATGCTTAACTGATGTAAACAGCCTGGAAACAGATGATGGTAAAATAACCTGTAAACGTAATGCTCTGGCAGGAGCTACTGTAGCTAATCAATACATTAAAGCTGACAAACAGGTTATTGCCATAGTACCTAAATCGTTTGCTCCAGCCGAGGGTGGTTCCGGCAGTATTAATGACCTGACCGTAGAAGTAAAACCTTCTGCACTCAAGCTGTTGGAAGTCAAAACCAAAGCCGGGGAAAGTGTTGATATTGAAGCAGCTGAAGTTATTGTAGCAGTTGGTCAAGGCTTGAACAGCAAGGATGATTTGGTTATGGTTGAAGAACTGGCCAAGCTGTTGGGCGGCGAAGTGGCCTGTTCAAAACCGGTAGCAACCGACAAGAAATGGTTATCTGAAGATAGGGTAATAGGCTTATCCGGGAAGAAATGCAAGCCCCAACTGGCAATTATTCTGGGAGTATCAGGGCAGGTACAGTTTACGGTAGGTATACGTGATGCCAAAACTATTGTGTCTATTAATACTGATGATAATGCCACTATGAACAGTCTGTCTGATTATGTTCTCGTTACTGATCTGCATGAAGCCGTTAAAGCTATGAACTCAGCGCTTTAATAATTCTATAAAAGATATAAAAATAAGGGTCAGGTGCTGATCTTTTTTAGAACCTGCAATATTAATTGTGACCCGGCACTCAGATTTAGGATTAATATTGGCGCTGAGTGCCGGGGAACATCAGCAACCTTAATTACACCCGATAGGTGTATCAGTAGTACCCCGTAGGGTGTAGTCCTGTAAAGGGATTTTTCCTGACTTGATTCTGACTGGACCTGACGGTTATTTTATATCGTAGTAGCGGAGGCTTTTAGCCTCCGTTTAGTTTTAAGGGGTTTCATAATAGCAATTTTGATGCCAATACAGCATATTGGGAAAATAAGCATTATTCCGAAAAATCAGCAAAATCTCGTAATTTTCCTGCTATTTTAGGCATAATCGTTAATTGACTAAATAAAGAAAAAATTTATACTTATACTAATAGGTCTAATAATAGGATATTAATTCTATTTTAGGGAGAAGGGCTGAATACTTCCAACATCTATCAGATCATGAGCATAATTTGGGGTGTGCAGGTGAAACAGATGTTGGTCTATTTTGTCGCGAAAAAACAAAAATTTGGAGGGGGAAGGTGTAGTGGCAAGAGATTATGTCCAGATGTATAAGGACAAGTTGCGTACGGCTGCTCAGGTAGCGAAGGTGGTTGAATCGGGTGATTTTGTTGACTATGGTATGTTTAACGGAAAGCCTGTGGCTTTTGATAAGGCCCTGGCCGAACGAAAGGCAGAGTTGAGCGATGTCAAGGTTATGACTGCGGTAACTGTACCGCCAATTCCCGAGGTAGTTATGCAAGACCCGCCGGGAGAAGTCTTTACCTATATGGATCTGCAGTTTAGTGCTGCTTCCCGTATTATGCAGGAGAAATGCGGGGGAGTGTTTTATCATCCGGTAAACTACGGTGAAGCCGAGTCTTATTTTTATGAGGTGGTTGCTGATCCTGACAAAATCGGCAGTGTCCCCAGAAAAATATTTGTAATTCGTACTACATCTATGGATAAGAATGGGTATTTTAACTTTGGAATACATAATTCGGTGGCCTATTCCCAGATTTGCAGTGCCCAATATGTAGCTGTGGAAGTTAATGAAAATATTCCCAAAGCCTTAGGGGGAGCCAGGGAACAGGTGCATATTTCCGAGGTGGACTTTGTAATTGAAAGTGAAAATGACCCATTATTTTATATGCCGGACAATGAACCAACTGAAATTGATCGCAAGATTGCCGAACATGTTTTGTATCATATAACTGATGGCAGCTGTGTTCAATTAGGCATCGGGGCAATGCCCAATCTGGTGGGCAAACTGATTAACGAGACTGACCTTAAAGACCTGGGTGGCAATACTGAAATGCTGGTTGATGCTTATATGGATATGTGGGAATCCGGAAAGCTGAACAATCGGCGTAAAAATGTTGATGAGGGGAAACTGGTCTATACATTTACGCTGGGCAGTAAGAAACTATATGACTGGATTGATAATAATAC
Source organism: Syntrophomonadaceae bacterium (assembly GCA_028698695.1). Taxonomy (GTDB): domain Bacteria; phylum Bacillota; class Syntrophomonadia; order Syntrophomonadales; family Syntrophomonadaceae; genus JAAYBS01. The sequence goes on from JAQVWB010000047.1 coordinate 4,405, forward strand.
TGCTCTGGCTTCCTATAATGTAGGCTATGCCAATCATCCCAATCGAATATCTGCGATTGATAACTTGGTTTCAATCAATCAAGCTCTGCAAGTTGATCTGTATTCACAGGTAAATGCTGAGAGTTCAGGCGTTAGACAGATCTCCGGAAATGGAGGCATGTCCGATTATGTGCTGGGGGCATTCTGGTCCAAGGGTGGACGCAGCATGATTTGTCTGCCTTCGACCTATATGGCCAAAGATGGCACTATGCGGTCCAGAATAGTACCTACGCTGGGACCGGGAACTATTACAACCGTTCCCCGGCAGATGGTGCACATTATTGTTACCGAGTATGGATGGGAATCTTTTAAAGGTGCCTCAACCTGGGCGCGCACAGAAAAACTGGTTCGTCTGGCCCATCCGGATTTCCGTGATGAATTGATAAAAGAGGCCCAAAACATGAAAATCTGGCGGCGTAGCAATAAAATTGAATAGTTGTGATGTAACATTCCGGGGCAGGAGTATCACTCTCCTGCCTCTTTTTTATGGTGCAGGGGGCAATGGGCAGTAAACTGTCGGGTTGGTTTTAAAGTTTTCTAATGTAAAGATGGCAAGGATGTCTTATAATTAATAATTGGGAGAATAAATAATGCCATCTGGTCAGGTTTTATCCGCCGGTGACGATTAATAAATACTTGGGTGCGGGTGAAAGGGGATAATGAATTGCAGCCTGATAATAGTGTAGAAATTGTAGTTGATGGAGTAACCGGGGTTGGAAAATCAAGCTTGGTGAAGATTATCAGTGAGGAATTTGAGCTGAAACCATTCAGTGAATTGTTTGAGGATGAGAATCGACTGTTGCATAAGTTTTTCTATGATCGCCCTAAATGGGCCTTCCCTATGCAGACTAATTTCTTAACCAACCGCTTTAAACAGTATAAACAGGCTATGAGGGTTGGTCATGCTGTAATGGATAGATCAATTTATTCAGACCGAATTTTTGCCCGAATGTATCTGGAGTATGGGTATTTGAATCCGGAGGAATACGCGGTATATAATAATCTGCTTAATACTATGCTGGATCATGTAATACCCCCTAATCTGCTGGTATATTTGCGTGTAAATACTGATGAGGCCATCCGGCGTATTCATCGCCGCGGGCGTCCGGATGAGGTTGAAGTTGAAAGGGAATACTGGGACCGGTTGAATAATTTTTATGAGGCAAATTATAAAGATTTTAACCTGGGCAAGTTGCTGATATTACAGGTTGATGACCTTGATTATGTGCATCGCCCGGAGGATAGAGAATATATGGTATCCCGAATTCGCCAGGCTCGTGAAGAAATGATTTCTTCAATGACAGCGTCGGGAGCTTGATATAAACCTGGTAATGCTGGACGGCAGAGGATGCCGGAAATAGTTTTCAATGTAATTTGTGGCTGGTTTCGGTGAAAGGTTGTGAAAACCGATGACTGTTATACTGGGCGTAATGGCCGGTATTCTTTTTGTTATGTATTCATTTTATGCAGTACGAATTATCCGCGGAAATCCCCAGGTTTTTGAACTGGAGTTACTGAAGAGTTTTGCCGCCTGGATTATAGCCCGGGGTGCCGGTGCCAGGATGCAAATCTGGTTGATGATTGCCGTATCCATTATGGTGGAGATTAGTTATTTTTTCCTCGTGATTATTACGATTACTAATCCGGTTATGCTGGTTTTCTCAGGCTTTTTTGCCGGATTTGAGTTTATACATTTAATTCTGGTTTCACAGACATTCAGCCGATTCTTCCAGGGCAAACTGTTGTTAAAGGATGTTTTTAACTGGAAGGTTGAAAGAATCAGTGCATTGCTCTTTTTTACGCATTCATTTCTGGTAATATTTTGCCTGGTCATTACGAGGATACAGTAAAGGGTTTATTTAATTCGGAATGCGGAATTCGGAATTTCATTTGGCAGAGAGAATCCTCAAGATAGTAGCGGAAGCTTTTAGCTTCCGATCGGAGGCTGAAAGCCTCCGCTACATGCAAGAAATATCTAGCTGAAATATTTTGCGGCTTAACGCCTGGGTTTGCGGGCCGAGGTTCTGAGTATATATTTATACAAGTTTATATTTTGGTCACGGTGGCGTCGAGGTGGATCCAGGGCAGATAAAGTTGCCCAGATTATGAGAATTAATAATACAGTCAGAATTAAGATAGTATAAATTGGTGCCATAGCATGTACCCTTCAAAAATAGCTTTATTTTATTTAGTATGTGTGGCACCGGAAGAAATAATACTTTAGATAAGATAATAAGAGTTGGGCATAAATTATGGAGGAACAACCTTAATGGATCATATACCGGAAAAACCGGAATGGAGTTTACTGGATTTTATAGTTATCTACGCGACTATAATTATTGTTGCTGCTCTGTGGAATATGAATGGGGAATGGCTGACAGCAGCCTTGATAAAATCAGGGTTGTCAGCTGATATACTGACACTTTTTTTGTTTAGTTTCTCCGTACAGTTTACAATCACATTGTTATTGATATGGCTGGTGGTAATTCGCCGGCATCGTATTAGTGTCGTACAATTGGGAATCCGCCAGGCTTCATTTAAAAATTATATAAAGTATGGTCTATGGGGCGGAATGTTGTTGTTGCTCATCATACTTTTATTAAGTTATCTGTTGCAGTGGTGGCAACCGGAGTTGGAACCGCAGATATTTGAAGAGATGTTACACTTGGCCGCTGGCTGGCCACAACTCTTGTTATTGTTTTTAATCGGTGCAGTACTGGCTCCTTTTTCTGAAGAATTATTGTACCGGGGAGTTTTGTATCCGCTGCTTCGGAATCCGCTGGGAACCGGATGGGGGATAGCAGCAGCAGGCCTTATCTTTGGTTTGGCGCATTGGGATGCTTACCGGACCATACCACTGGCTGTCGGGGGAGCGATTCTTTGTTATATATATGAAAAAACCGACAGCATTTTTGTTACTACCATGGCTCATGGGGTTTGGAATGGAGCAATGGCGGTTATAGTATATATCAGTTATAATAATTTAATGTGAATTTATTGACAAACCGCCTTTAAAGGGATAAATAATATATAGACTTAGTTGCTGATCTAGAGGGAGAGGATGTTTTACAGTGCCAATTTATGATTACAAATGTGAGAAATGCGGTAGTTTTGAAAAAATGCAAAAAATGAGTGACCCTGTTCTGACCGAATGTCCCACCTGTGCAGGTGAGGTTAAGCGGATTATCAGTAAAAATATTGGAATTGTGTTCAAAGGGTCCGGGTTTTATAAAACTGACAGTTGCAGCGGACTAAAGGATCAGATTCGCAACATTAATAACGAACGGCAGAAGGATAATCAGGCTTTACTGGATGGTGATGTTAAGGGTTTTGTTGAACAGTCGGATGCTACCACTAAAAAGGTTTTAGAGGCCTAACATAGTTAAAATATAATATAGTCAAATGCCCCTGGACAGGGGCGTTTTTTTTAAGTTATGTATCAAATAGACAGCTATATTTTGCTGTATTGGTAATATTTACGCTAATATAATTAAAGAAGATAAAAAAAAGGATACCCTAAATGCTCACGGGTGGTTTTATCGCCTCCCCTTGTTACCTTAAGGAGTGAATTGGTGAAAGAGATTATTATTTATACTGATGGAGCCTGTTCAGGTAATCCGGGACCTGGAGGCTGGGGAGTCGTGTTAATGTCCGGCCGGCATATGAAGGAGATTTCCGGCAGCGAAGCGCATACTACCAATCAGCGCATGGAGTTAAAGGCTGTAATTGAAGCTTTAAAAGCATTAAAGGTAAGCGGGGCCAGGGTTACAGTTTATTCTGACAGTGCTTATGTAGTTAATGCCTTTAAACAGAATTGGATAGCAGGCTGGCAGCGTAATGGCTGGAAAAACAGCCGTAAGGAAGATGTAGCCAATCAGGATTTATGGCGGGAATTAATCCGCCTTATGCAGATAAATCAGGTAAAAATTGAGAAGGTAAAGGGCCATTCCGGTGACCAATATAATGAACGCTGTGATGAGCTGGCCCGGACGGCGATAAAAGAAATGATGCATGAATAATATATTATTAATCCAGAGGGAAAACTGTTCGCTATTCGCTCAGGATGATAAAAGTAGACAATAAAAGTATGTAATTGCGTGAGGTGATTAAAGTTTGCGACAGGAATGGTGGGACCGCTACACAACCTGGCGGGTAAAAAAGGAATTAGCCAGTTATGGGCAGAACCTGCGGGCCAGAAATCCGGGAGAGTTTTACCTGGGCAAAGGCGCTGAGGTTCATGTGGGTAATGATGTTTTGATTGAACGGAAAGTACGATTCTCTTTGGGGGATAATGCCCGGATTTATATTGGAGACCGGACTTATCTTGGGGATTTTACTAATCTACTGGCCGTTCAGGAAGTTAGTCTGGGCAAAGATTGTGCTGTTAGCTGGCATGTTCTGTTTATGGATACTTCATCACACCCCTTTGGTTATCGGGGACAGGTCCCCAAAACTCAGATTGCCCCGATCAGAATTATGGATCATGTCTGGATTGGTTGTCGGGCGGTAATCCTTAAAGGAGTAACCGTTGGTGAGGGAGCAATTATTGCTAATAATGCTGTAGTAACGAAAGATGTTCCCCCCGCAACTTTGGTGGGAGGCAATCCGGCTCGCATAATTAACGAGGATATTATCTGGGAATGAGCAAAATTGAGGTATATCAGAAAGAACTGGATGGAATAGTAAGAACAGGAGTCAAAATACATGACCACCATGCTTCCCTGCAGGATTTGCTGGAAGCCTGGCAGCCGTTGTGCGATGATACTGCTCTTTATAAGTATTACGGACAGAATCACGGAAGTGTATGCAGGGGGTGTACTACCAACTGTTGTGATACTGCCTATGTTATCCCCGATTTAATTTCCTTTAAAAGTATGGCAGCTCATCTGGGAATAAGTTACGCTAATTTTATTCGCGATTATTTTCAGCAAGAAAAAGCCCAGCGGGGTTTATTGCGAATGCTGCCGGAACCCTGCATATTTTTACAAGAGCGTATATGTACTATTTATCCACTGCGTTCCCTGATTTGCCGTTTTTATCTATGTACTCCGTTAACTGGTGATACTGAACAGTTGATATATGATATTACCTGGACAGGTATTACTGCCACCCGGGTATTTGCTGAGCAGCATAATCTTATTCCACCTCCTCTCAGCGGAGGTTATACCAGTTTTGATTTATTGTTCACCAATTTAGTTGAGGAATATCGTCATCGTCCTCAGATACACTATTTTATGACAGCACATGATTATGCCGATGTACCCCTGGCACCTTTTCTTATTAATAACGAATAATTGCGAGGTAAAGATGAAAATTGTCGTCATAACTACTAATGAGCCCTTTCCGCTTATTCATCTTATGCAGGAACGGTCTGCCCGCTTGATTGCCATGACCTGTGCAGAAAATGAAAACTCCCAACTACATCTGTTTTTTGGAATAGATTGTTTTTAAGAAATTTGTAAAAGAGCCAGTCAAAGCCCGGCCTGGGTGGACATGGAGTTTTAAACTGGGCCTTAAAATATGTAAAAGCCCCCATTGTATCCGTTCCCATTTTAGGGGAATCGGTAGGGGCCAGTATTTTGGGTTTAATCATTTTTCAGGAAATCCTGCTGCCTTATCAGATTATCGGCGGTATTTTGATCCTGGCCGGTATATATACTGCCACGGTAAGTGAACAACCAGGGTTAAGTGAGAATTAGCCAAACTATTACTGATATAGCTTTTTTAACTCAGCAAAAGGATAGTAGTGAGTAATTATTTGCCGGCTGCTTTTCCCCTGGCTAGCCATGGCCATAGCGCCCCACTGTTCCATGCCTACTCCATGACCCCAACCGCTGCCTTTAAAAACGACATAGTCTCCCTGAACAGCAATATCTTTCATTTGCGTTGAGAAAAGGCGATCAAAGCCAACCGGTTGGCGTAAATCCACCGCAGGAATTGAGGCTTGACCTGCTGAAATAACCAGAGCGCGACCGGAAGGACCTTTTTTCTGTACGCGGATTTTACTTATATCAGATTTATCTCCCATGATGCTAATTATCTCCTGCCGCGGTACTTTTACGGTCCATTGTCGATACTTTTGCGGGGCAACTTTAATACCTCCGGTTTGTACAGGAGCCAGATAGGGGGCCTTTTTTGCCAGTTTTGGAAAACCTTCTTCAATACTGGCGGTTTTACCGGCGGAAACCGAATGAAACAGGGCATAAACGAATTTACCTTTATAAATTAGCACCTCACCGCGGGTAGCCTTGACTGCTTCCGAAATTTTCGGGGTAATTAATTTTTCGTCATAAGCCTGAAATTCTGTATGATTATCACTGGCATCAGTATTATGTTTGCCGCGCGTACCATTTTCATATTCCAGTAATGCCAGAGTCATAGTACGGGCAATTATAGCCTGAGCCTCCAATGCCTGTTTTGGAAACTTGGGACCAATTTCAGCTGCGACTACTCCTTCCAGATATTTTTCAAGTTTAATATATTCAGTTTTGCCGGTTGAAGTACGATATAGTGATATAGTAGGCTCCTGCTTGTATTTAATTACTTCAGGAGACAGGGTAACTGCCTTCGGTTCAGCTTTTTTGGCCGGAGGTGAACAGCCGGCAGT
>JAQVWB010000251.1 GCA_028698695.1 Syntrophomonadaceae bacterium
GTAGTTACACCAGTTAGTGGTTCTTTAAATGCGATAACAATTGCTGATAAATCTTATACGGTTGGTCAGGATGCTATAACTATTAAGTATGGTTTTTCTGATATAAAAGTAGTTTCGATGTCCGTGATAAATAATGCGTTACAAGTCAATGGTTCGTATGGCTTTACACTTAACAGCACTGCCAATAACCCGGATATAGTAGTGGGCAATACCCGTTATGTAGTTAGCAAAATGGTTGCCAGCGGAGATAAACTGTTAATTTCTTCTGATGTATATAAAATAAATACGTTTGATGTCGGAACTTACCGCTATAACAGTGATTTTATTAAGTTGTACATTAACTCTTCCAATAAGGAAAACTATCTTTCCGACATGGAAATACTTGACGAAACCACAGTACGTATTAATAAACAGACCTATGACTTAAGCAAGGATAAAATAACTATAGATGTTCAGAACACATTCTATGACATTACCAAAATAACTTTTACAGGAGAAGATATTCTACCACAACTTTCCAAAACTGATCCGGTAGTATTCCGAGGGTTATACTTAACTGATATTTCAGCAATCTTTGTTGGGACTGAAACTCTGAATCTGAGTAAGATTACACGTATTGATTTCATTATTGATGGCAAGAGATACCGTTCGTCAGAAGTAACCATGGATGCATCAGCCAACTTTACAATTAACCGTCAGGTATTTTCGGCCGATAAGGTCAGAATGGTTATTGACGAATTTTATTACGATATAAGCCATATCCAGACCTTGGAAGATAAATTTGTTTTCTATCTAATGGAATCTACTGCAACCGACTTTATAATTTTTAATGGTGTTTATCGAGATTATGAAGATATAAAAATCATCATAGACTCAGTTGTCTATGATATGGATCGGGTACTAGTCGTTAATCGAAATATAATACGTATTGGGGGAAAACAATACGAACTGGAAGATACCATTAAATGCAGAGTTGATGGGAATTTGTGGGATATAACTCGTATTGAATGGGACTATGCCAAGGAAATGACTATTATCAAAGCGACTGAATCAAAATCTGGCGCACTGTTGAATCAGCCTTCCAAATATGTTTTCTTTGATGACCGAAGTCTTAAAATCAAAGACGATGCAGATGATACAGTTACCATCTACGCAAATCGTAAATGGATTACCTTTGCCCAGTTACTAATTGTAGATCCTACAACCTTTAGCTACAATGGCAACAATTATAATTTAATTGGCTCAGCAGTTCGTATTGATCGGGACGAATATGAAATTTACGATACTGCCTGGCAGGGAAGAGATCGGGTTATGAATATTTACCTGCAATAAACCTGCAAACAATTATAAGGAGTACTTGTGAGGGTACTCCTTATTTTTTTTGTTGCCATAATTTAGATTCCTAAATAATTTAAACTCTCCCTGATATATCACTCTGAGCGATAGTGAAGCTACAGCTACAGTTACAGTTGCCGCAGTGAACATCAGCATATTAACAGCATCCGACAGAATCTATCAGTACCCGTTAGGGTGTATCCCCCCATAGGAGTCTCATACCCTGCAACAAATAAGCCCTAGGGCCAGCTGACCCCAAGGCTTATTATTTGGCTGTTTTAAAATCTGATGGCAATTAATATTATGTTTGCGCCATTATAGAATATCGTCGCAATTTAATAATTGTTGTTATTTATGAGAAGATTACCCCAACCAACTGATAATTTAGCTCCCTGATGATTAACCTTTACCGGCTGATCGTAGTAGTTCTGAGCAATATGCGTGTTGGACAGCTTAACAATTGATTTGCTGCCTTGCTGCGGATAAATATTGAAAGTAGGGTCCACTGCTATCCACCCCATATCCTTTACATATACTTCCGCCCAAGCATGACGATACCCTTGCAGTGAAATCGAAGCTTCGGGGGTATTCCAGCTGGCACCGGTCAGCTTGGGATCGGTAAAACCATTAACCTGTCGGGCTGGTATACCGGAAGCCCGACACATGGCTACAAACAAAGCAGCATAGTCTTCACAGACTCCCTCACCATTATTCAAAGCACTCAAAGCTCCCTTGTTCTTATAAGGAGAATTAAGTTCATATTTCATATGAGAACTTATAAAGTTTCCAATAGCATTAACGGTTGCTATTTCTCCATCAGCAGAAGCAGCTATCTGTTTTGCCTTGGCAGCTATATCCGGGTTATTGCTTTCAATCTTATTGGAGGGTTTTAAATACTGTTGCATCTCACTATTTGATGAAGCAACCAAGCCCCCTTCAGGCTTAATATTTAACACATAATCAACAATTATATTCTCACTCTGTCCCGGACCTATTGAGTTAATCAATATGTGGGCAATACGGCTCCCAGCCTCACCAGTTTCAATTTTCTCAACCTTCTGGTTAAAAGTCTCCTGAACCGTTTTCTGGTAAGGTGAATCGGCACTAATCAGAGGTAACTGAACGCGAATGGCAGTAGCCGTCTGGGACCCAGTATTAGTAACCTTTACAGATATCTGAACTTTTCGGTTTAATGTAGAATCGTTTACGGTTTTGGCTATTGCCATTTGTGGCATGCAAGCTGCCATAAGAAATGTGAGAGCTAGAGTATAAGTGATTAATTTAAATCCTCTGTTAAACAACAAAATCCCTCCTTATGTGAGGGACCGACAAGAGGGTTAAATATAAAAACCCCGCTTCGGTGGCCTGGCTGTCATAACTCTCTTTAGGAGCTTTAGACCC
>JAQVWB010000252.1 GCA_028698695.1 Syntrophomonadaceae bacterium
ATCGTCATTGTGGGCGCACTTTTTTAAGGAAGCACAGTTGATATGCCCGTCGCAGGGGTGGATTTTATACTGATTAAGAATGATCTTTTCGGTGGTTGCCCCCGCTTTATTCGCTGCGTCCAGCGCCTGGTCTGTCAGGTAATTGGTATTGCCGTACAACCGCGGGCTGCCCATTATAGCTAAGATATTCAATTATTTCTCCCGAATAGAATTATATGCCCAGCTTCCCGAATGATATTCGATACAGGAAATAATCCCAGGTGTTGCCCGATAGATTGCCCATGCGTATCATGCGCAGAATCAACTCGATGGCCTGCGTTTTTTCTTCCCCGTAGAACTGCTTCACTTTATTGACCGCATCGCTATCGGGTTTGGCGTTGGATTCAGCCCAGTACTGGGCGTAAATCAAAGCAATCTTTTCATCTTCCGGACAGTTGGCAATACTGCCGGAAAGCAATAGTTCGACTTCTTCTTGCGACATTCCTGTCTTAAGTGCTTGTTTTGCGTGGGCATAAGAGCAGTATTTGCAGCCGTTGACTGCAGTTACCGCCAGCATCAGCCTTTCCCTGAATTGGTGCGGTATTATTCCGCTTTTCATGGTTTTGCTGATTCTTCCGCCGCTTTTTGTTAAATACCAGAAATCTTTAAAGAATTCTGCCGGATTTTTATATGTCCTCTTTTTGAACTTCATGATTTTCACGTCTCTAAATTGACTATTGCTTGATTCTTATACAGTGATTATATCATATAAACTTTGTAGCAGGTATAAATCCTGTGTTCAAATAAGACCTCAGGCACGGTTTATTGGACATCAATCTGAGCATTGTGCTAGCATTTCGTATGGAGTATTACAAACTGATTCTCCCGGAACATTTAAACCATAAGGGCAAACTGTTCGGCGGCAATACCTTAAAGTGGATAGACGAGTTTGCCTACATCACCGCCAGCCAGGAATTCCCCGGCAACAACTTCCTCACTATTGCCCTCGACAATGTCGTTTTCCGAAAAGCGGTATCGCTGGGTGAAATAATGCGTTTCGTGATTACCTTAAACTACCTCGGCAGAACCTCGGTACAGTACAACGTTCGCACCTTCGGCACGCGGGAAAACGATGATGTGGACGAAGTCCTCTTCGAAACCAGAATTACCTTTGTGGCTGTGGATGAAAACGGTACTAAAACCCCCATCAAGACGCGCACGGGGTAGGGTGGATTAATTCCACCCACCATCCCAAGTAATATAAATATCAGTGACTATTCCCATATCTTGCCACGTACTGCTCCAACCAGATTCGGGAAATATACTTATTGGAATGTAATGCTCTCCATTTTTAACATTAACTATTTTATCGCAATTTGAAGGGCCATAACTGGATATACCTGTATCATCTATATAAATTAATCCCCTATCAGTCGTTTCAAATATATTTAAAGCATGACCTACGCCGTCGTCGAAATCTAAGCTGATGTAACCGCATCGTATTCCTGCTTTTTCAGCATTGTTATGAAGTCTTTCTGCAAAATCAGCGCAGATATTCGGGTCATCAGGTGCAATTATTCCATCTATAATATTCTTTATTTTTTCTAAATCTAAATTACTCTCTGCGCTACCGTAATAGAAGCCTAGTGGAGAAAATGCATAGTGATATGGATATTCATCGGTTTTATCTATTTCTAGAAAAGCTAGTAATTGTGCATAAGTAGGATTAGTAGCATTTTTGTTATTAATAAGAATAATAAACTCGTCATAGCAGTCAGTACCAGAAATAACGCCTTCTGGGGATTTAACAAGGCCTAAATAGTAATTATTATAAATACCGGTTTCGAAATCTATTCCTGTATTAATAGATGTGGTGGTTAATGTACTGGTAATTGATGAAATTAATGATGATGTACTTACTGTAGTATTTGTTGTAGTAACTGTCTGAGTTGATACAATAGTTGTGGATTCTGTTTTAAATCGTGTGGTTGTGTCAGACGTTGCAGTCAAATTATTTTCACTTAGGCGCTCGGTTATTTGTTTATATGAAGAGCTAAAAAAGTCTAGAGCATTGTTTTTATATGTTGCCATTGGCTCTACACCAGCAAAAGCAAAAACTAAAAAGGCAACAATGAGACACGTTAACGTCAATTTCATGCTTGGCCGTCTCCAGCTATTTTTGTTAACAATCCGCCATAACCATATAAAAAGTGCAATTTCAAACAAGAAGATTAGACTGCCAACAAGCACATTTTCACTAAATTGCTGTGAAAACAGATTGATACCAAACCATATAATAAGGATTAGTAGCGCAAGAATAAAAAGATTAAGTATTAATCTGTATAAGATTCCGATTGGTTTATATTTTCCAATATAGTAAATGAACCATTTATTGATTGAAAAAATTACAGAAAAACCAATTAGTAAGAAAATAGGGAAAAACTCATCGGTTAGCAAATTTATTGTAAAACCTGCTAATGAGCAGAGAATAATTAAAATAATTGCTTTTCCCCATTTTGGTATTTTTATTCTCTTATATGGACTACGTGGAGGAGTGGTTTTCCCTGATTTATCTATTTGGGTTGAGGATTTTTTATTAAAGGTATAATTTTTGGTCACTTCTGCTGTATTTGTATCTATATTCTGTCTTCCAAAAGCTTCCAGTAAATTATCCCATTCTTCAGGGGTTAATTTTGTTTTTTGAGAGGGAATCCAATGAAGTTCCTTATTTTGTGAT
>JAQVWB010000048.1:0-8904 GCA_028698695.1 Syntrophomonadaceae bacterium
ATGTACAGGAACACCAACAGCTTTTACAATTCCTTCCCGTACGCTGCGAATATGATTGGCATTAATCTCCAATCCTACAGCCCGTTGTCTGGAGGCATCTATATGCAGATAACTGCCGGAAGAAGCAACGGTTTCGGCAATAACTACTGAAACACCACCATGCATCAACCCGAACGGCTGATGGTGAATTGATGTAACTGGCATCTGTGCTACTACCCGCTCAGGTGTATATTCGATGATTTCGATGCCAAGGGTATTCATAACCGTCTTTTCCAAATTGAATCCTGAAGCATCCTGCAAATTAATCTCCCCCGTATCCATATTGAATATTATCTTAACATTATATCAGTTTAAGTAATTTTTATCGCTTATAACAGTTAGCGGGATGGATTTAACCGTGCGGGTATAAGATCATGGCTAATTAAGTCTGCGTATGTTTCCCGTTTTATAATTAAATCACTGTTGCCATCATTAACCAGTATCATGGCCGGGCGTGGCAACCGGTTATAATTACTGGACATCGTATAGTTATAGGCTCCGGTTGCAAATACCACTAATAAATCACCAGCCTCAGCTGCGGGTAAATTGATATCCCAGATTAACATATCTCCTGATTCACAACATTTACCGGCGATAGATACCAGTTCCTGCGGAGGAATATTGGCTTTATTTCCCAGGATAGCAGTATAAGTAGCGTCATACAGAGCCGGTCTGATATTATCAGCCATGCCTCCGTCTACCGCCAGATACTTCCTGACATTAGCAACCTCTTTCCAGGAACCAATAGAATAAATGGTAACACCTGCAGGGCCAACTATGGCTCTGCCCGGTTCCACTATTACACGGGGTATATTTATATTGGCCTGACGGGCTTTTTTTGCTACAGTACTCATAACTGCATCAGCCCAGTCATCCGCATAAGTGGGTTCATCTCCGGCAGAATAGTAAATGCCAAATCCGCCCCCCATGTCAATTTCATCAAACTGATGGCCCAATTTATTATGTATTTCAATAACAAAATCCATCATCAGAGCAGCAGCCTGACGAAAAGACTCCATCTCAAAAATCTGAGAACCAATATGGCAATGCAGTCCTGCCAGGTTTATATTAGGACTGTTCAGCGCCTTCTTTACACCTTCCAGTGCCTGACCATCAGGCAACGTAAAACCAAACTTGGAGTCGATCTGTCCGGTCTGAATAAATTCATGCGTATGAGCCTCAATTCCCGGTGTAATACGCAATAAAATATCCTGGGTATAGTTCTTTGCCCGGCACAAATCGGATAACAAAGATAATTCATAAAAATTATCGACTACTATACGCCCAACGGAGTTATCAACTGCCCGAGTAATTTCATCTACGCTTTTGTTATTACCATGAAAATAAATATGCTGAGCAGGAAACCCGGCTTGCAGGGCAGTATATAATTCCCCGCCGGATACTACATCCAGTCCCAAGCCTTCCTCAGCAACTATGCGTATAATGGCAAGCGAAGTCAGCGCCTTGCTGGCGTAAAGAACGAGGGAATTACCCTTTCTGGCAAACGCCTCTCTAAAATCCCGGCAGTTCCGGCGAAAGCCCTGCTCATCGATAACCCATAATGGAGTACCATATGAATTGGCTAACTCAACAACATCTACTCCGCCTATTTCCAAATGTCCTGCCCCATTTATTTGCATGGTTCCAGTTAAATGCATACCTGTTGTTTCCTCCACTCCCGCTAAATTGTGCTCAGTTTAACATTGGTTTCGCCTCAGCGTCAACGCTGCCTTCCGGTATATACATAATACATGCTTGATTTCAGTTCAAAAAAGTATACTGTGCCGGTTTGCAGTAGAATCACACTTTGATAATTAAAAACCGGACTTGTTTAAGCCCGGTATATTATAATTTTATAAATTCCAGTCGTAATAATGCAACGCATATACTACTATGGTGTCTTATCCGATTTATCATCCGGCCCTTTTGCTGGTTCTTTGGGGTCCCTGGAATGAGATGCCTTCTCTGTGCCTTTGGAATCAGTATCTGCTTTTAAGCGGTTTAATTCCTTTTGTAATTTTTTATTCAATTGATGTAATTCTTTATCATGTTTGGCCAATTTATAATACCTGAAACTATCCAGCAAAAATGTAACCAGTGCTCCGGCGCAAGCTGCAATAAGTGCTACAATTGCCAGGGATACTTCCGGAGAGGTCCAGTTTAAATAGCGCACACTAACTACCGCAGTATTTTGAAATACAAAGACTGCAATACCCAAAGTAAATATTAAAGCTCCAATTAAATATAACGGCATGGGTTTAGCCCCCTTTCCAGCATGCATCCAGCTCGATTCATATTTTACAGGATAGAAACCATCTTTGTCGATAAGCATCCCAAAAGTTAAAGGGCCTCATGATAATGAAGCCCCTTAATACTATATTCACCCAGTTGATTATGCCTTGCTGCCTCTAATTTGAAACAGCACCGGACTGGTAATAAAAATTGATGAATAAGCCCCAATAGTAAACCCGATTAACATGGCCAGAACAAACAACTTGATAGATTCTCCACCGAATATTATCAGTGCTACCAGCGCAAATGCACTGGTTAATACCGTATTAACTGAGCGATTCAGCATTTGCATAATACTCCGGTTAAGCAAGGAGCCAAAATCTTCTTTGGACTTTATCCGAAGATTTTCCCGTACCCGGTCAAAAATAATAATTGTATCGTTTATAGTGTAACCTATGACCGTCAATACGGCTGCAATAAAAGCACTGTTGATCTCCCATTGAAATAGCGAAAAGAGACCTAAAACAATCAATACATTGTGAATAATTCCTATAATTGCAGCCAGACCAAAAGTCCATTCAAATCTGAATGTAATGTATAATAACATCATTACCGTAGCTATCAATAAAGCTAATATGGCATTCCTCGTAAGCTCCTTGCCAATAACTGGCCCAACATTTTCCGAACTCAAAAATTGCACCTCTTTGAATTCAGTTTTAAACCCGGCCATTACTTCGTCAGTTTTGTCCTGACTTAATGACGCGGTACGAATATAAAATTCATCTCCGCTTTTTTGAACATCCGCCTTGCCAATTTTAATATCCCCCAGTACTTCACTTACCTGAGCAGAAGTTGTTCCTGCGGGCAACTTAATATGCAGCATCGACCCACCGGAAAAATCTATGCCCAGATTTAGCCCTTGCATCATTAAAGAAATTATCCCGGGGATAATAATCAGGGCGGAAATAATATAAAACCATTTTCTCTGTTGAATTATCTGCATTTCCTATCCCTCCTTATATCCCGAATAATTTCTGATTCTTGGTTATATTAGCTGAAACCACTAACATATAACGTGTGAAGGTCAGCACAACCAGCATACTCATGACAATACCTATTGACAAGGTTACTGCAAATCCTTTGATAGGCCCGGTACCAAAATACATTAATACTCCAGCCGTAATCAGGGTGGTTATATTGGAATCCAGAATTGCGGTAAATGCACGGTTGAAACCGGATTCTATACTGGCAACCAGGGTTTTACCCAGCCGCAGTTCTTCCTTTATACGTTCATAAATTATAATATTGGCATCAACCGCCATACCTATCGATAAAACAAATCCGGCAATACCAGGCAGGGTCCAGACCGAACCCAGCAATACCATCGAGGTTACTACCAACAATGCGTAAAGAGCTAATGATAAGGCAGCTATGATACCCGGCAAGCGATAATAGCCAATCATAAAAATTAATATGGCAATTAAACCAATCAGTCCCGCCTTTAAACTCTTCTCCAGTGAATCAGCACCCAGAGTTGGTCCAATCGACCTTTTCTCCAAAATCTCCAGTGTAACCGGCAACGCACCGGAACGAAGCAGAATCGCTAAATCCTCCGCCTCTTTGGCAGTAAATTGCCCTTCTATAACTGCATTACCGTCAGTAATTGCAGCCTTGACCGTAGGCGCACTAATCGCTTCGCCGTCCAGAACTATTACCAGCGGTTTACCAATATTGGCAGTAGTCGCCGCTGCAAATAATTGTATTCCTTCTTTATCAAACTCCAATAATATTTCAGCCGTCTGACCGTCTCCAGTCATTCGAGCTTCAGCATTCTTAAGATTTTTGCCCGTTAACAGCATGTTGCCGCTTTCATCATAAAACTCCAATTGTGCAGTATTCGATAAAATCTTTACTGCTGCTTCGGGGTCATCTTCTCCGGCAATTTCTATTACTACCCGGTCTTCACCCTGCGGATAAACGGTAGTCTCCTTTACGGACAGACTGTCCACGCGGTTGCGAAGTATTCCTATCGCTTTCTGAATGGTATCAGCAGTCAGCTTTTCCCCCTCATTTTCTTCAGCCTGCAGTACAACTCTCAATCCACCTCTTAAGTCAAGTCCCAGGTTGATGTTATTCAACAGTGGTTGACTGGTGAAATATAGCAGTAAGCCTAAAGTTACTACGGCAAGAGCTACGATAAATATACTGGTGTTCTTGCTCACTAGCCCTGTCCTCCTTCCAACAACTTATAAATATATATATTAAAGCAATTTCGCCCCATTTATGATTAATCCAAACTCACAATCAAAGTAATCAGCTGCTTTTTGACACATAAGCATACGGCTTAGAAATATCTCGAAATACTCCATCACCGGACATATATTGGTGTCTATCGTCAAATCCATTGTAATTACTCTTTTCCCTCCATCAACTATAAGATTTGATTTTTGTACAGCAAAATTCACCCGATCATGAATATCAAAGGTAGCGACATCCTGATTTCTAACCCGATTACGATGAACATGTGACTTGTCTGCCAGAATAAGCGCAGCAGCTACTTCATTAACCGGATGCCCGCTGCCTTCATCATGATTGCCTATGGCAGCAGTTATTAAGGAAATTTCCCTGGGATCCATACCTGCCCGCCGCAAAATTTCCAGAGCCATTATTGAACCGCTTTGGCTATGTCCGTTGCGATTAATAACATTGCCTATATCATGCATATAAGCAGCAATACCGGCTAATTCTGCTGTTCGTTCATCATAACCCAGCTTGAGCATGATATCCTGACTTACTCTGGAAACCACAGACAAATGCATTTTACCATGATCCGTAAAACCCATCTCGGCTAAATGCTTGTTACCGGTTTCTATAAACCCATTGACCAGAAGGTTTGACTTGATTTCCTGTAAGGTAACCATTTTATTCAGGATCTCCTACGCGATAAGCTATAGCTTTCTTGATAAACTCTATTTCAGTATTATCACCTGTTTTAATCACAAAAGTATCTTCTTTTACTCTGGTTATTTCACCTCTTATTCCCCCGATAGTAACAATCTTTTCACCTTTTTTGAGACTGTCAATCAAATCACCGTGTTTTTTCTCCTGACGTTTACGCGGCATTATAATAAAAAAATAAAAAATACCGATAAAAACGCCAAACCAGATTAATAACTGTACCCACTGATTATTCATTCCCACACAATCACTCCTTAACCTCTCGAACTTTATAACATTTCGCTAGCGTTGACCAGAATCCTCTTGTTAAAAGCTGTATTTTTTAAAGAAATCCCGGTAGAATTCATTAAATGTGCCTTCTGATATAGAACATCTTATATTTTCCATTAATTGTACCAGAAAATATACATTATGATAGCTCAACAATCTATGCGCCAGAATTTCCTCAGCTTTAATCAGGTGCCTGATATAGGCCCGACTGTAATTTTTGCAAACATAACAGGAACACTCTTCATCAATTGGCGCAAAGTCCTCTGCATAACCAGCATTACGTACCGTTATTTTACCATGACTGGTATAGGCAGTTCCATGTCTGGCCAAACGGGTGGGAAGTACGCAATCAAACATATCTATCCCCCGTTTTACTCCTTCCAATAAATCCTCCGGTTCTCCTACTCCCATTAAATAACGAGGTTTATTAACTGGTAATACCGAGTCAGTTACCTGCAAAATATCATACATTATTTCCTTGGGTTCACCAACGCTCAAACCTCCAATCGCATAACCGGGGAAATCAAGCTGAATCAAATCATGAGCACTCTTTTCGCGTAACTCCGGAAATACATTTCCCTGTATTATACCAAATAACGCCTGGTCTTGACGGTAATGTGCCTCCCGACAGCGTCCGGCCCATAATGCAGTCCTTTCTACGGCTCTTTTGGCTTCTTCATAAGTACAGGGATAAGGAGCGCATTCATCAAAACACATGGCAATATCTGCCCCCAGCTTTTGTTCAATTTCCATTACCAGTTCGGGGGTGAGAAAATGTCTGGAACCGTCCAAATGAGAACGAAATTCTACTCCTTCATCAGTTATCTTTCGCAATTTACTAAGGCTGAAGACCTGAAACCCTCCGCTATCAGTTAAAATATTGCGTTTCCAGTTCATAAAGCCGTGCAACCCACCGGCCTTTTCTATAAGATCAGCGCCGGGGCGTAAATATAAATGATAAGTATTGGATAGTATTATACCCGCACCAATATCGTATAAGTCGTCAGGGGTAAGAGTCTTTACCGTAGCCTGGGTACCAACCGGCATAAATACCGGAGTTTCAATTTCCGCATGCGTTAATTTCAGTTTGCCCAGCCTGGCTGAACTGGCACAATCCTGACAGGTTATCTTAAAACTTAACACTGCAACCTCCAGATTAAATAATCAACATGGCATCCCCATAGCTAAAAAAGCGATAATGCTGTTGCACTGCCATATTATAAGCGGTACTGGTTAATTCCAACCCGGCAAACGCTGCCACTAACATCAGTAATGATGAACCGGGCAGATGAAAGTTGGTTATTATTCCATCAATGGCTCCAAATTCATAACCGGGATAAATATATTTACAGGTTTCTCCACTCCCGGATAAGAATCCGGAATTACTATTATATATTGTTTCCAGAGTTCTGACTACAGTTGTTCCAACTGCTATTATTCTGTGCCCACTGGCGCGGGTTTGTTTCAATTGGTCAACTGTCTGTTCATCGACTTCATAGTATTCACCATGCATGGTATGCTGCCTGATATCCTCACTGCTTACCGGTCGAAAAGTACCTAATCCCACATGTAATAGAATCCGGGCAATGTTAATCCCCTGTTGTTGAAGCTTTAACAACAGGGATTCAGTAAAATGCAATCCCGCCGTTGGGGCTGCTACTGAACCCCACTGGCGGGCATACACGGTCTGATAGTTGAAATTGTCCTCCTGACTGGCTTCCCGGTTAATATATGGTGGTAAAGGCATTCTGCCCATCCGGTTGATAAAGTCTTCTTCATCATTACAATTGTGGAAGACAATAATTCTGCCACCCTCCAGCTGCAAGTTATCCACGACTTCAGCCGTTACTTCACTATTGGGAAAATGCACCATGGTTCCCGGTTTTACTCTTCTCCCCGGTTTCACCAGCGTTTCCCAGGCAGTTTCATTTTTTTTCAATAATAATAATTCCACCTGCCCACCAGTGGATTTAAAACCATATAATCTGGCCGGTATAACCCGAGTATCATTGAGTACCAGTGTATCACCAGCCTGCAGGTACTGTCCGATATCTTTAAAAATGCGGGATTCAAGTTCCCCGGTGCCTCGGTTGGCTACCAGCAACCGACATTCATCCCGGGGCTCAACCGGATATTTGGCGATTAGCTCCTGAGGAAGCTCATACCGATAGGTGCTTAGTCTATAAGGTTCTATATCCTTTATGTCTTTCAACATTTATTTATCTCCGCCCAATAAAATTAAGAATAAAAGTTAAGATTAAACTGAGTATCAGCATAGTTGCCAGGGGAAAATAAAAGCTAAAATTACCTTTGCGTATTACGATATCCCCCGGGATCTTAAATCCGGAAAAACCTAATCGGGATAATAAAAACAGCAACGCCCCGATAAACAATAAGGTCAGGCCAATAGAAATTATTATTCGTGCCCAATACTCAATCACTTAAGTTTACCAGTTTCCTTCGCTTTATTAACATTACGGCCGGCATATCTTTCCAGCTCACTGTATAAACAGCCACAATACTGCTGACGGTATAAGCCCATATCCCTGGACAATTGTATCGTTTGTTTAAAACCTTCACGAAAATCACGATACAAGAATGGTACCCCGTACTTTTCACCCATAGCCTGTCCGGTTTCCTTAATTAAATTATGATTTTGATAAGTGCTGACCAACAACGTCGAGGTAAAATAATCAAATTTTCCCCGGGCTGCTATATGGGCTGCTTTTTCCAGACGCATTTGATAACAGACTCTGCATCGCTGAGTTTCCCGGTAAGAAATCTGCTGAAAATATTTTACTGCGTCATAATCAGGGTCCAAAATTAATTTAAGCTGGGCAGCTTCAGCAAATTTCTCCAATGATTCGCGACGTTTAAGATATTCGGTATAAGGGTGAATATTGGGATTATAATAGTAACCCATAACCTCAAAACCCTCATTACGCAAACTGGGCAAAGGATAGGTTGCACAGGGGCCGCAACATACATGCAGCAATACTTTGGGCTGACTCTGAGCAGGCATTTATACCCTCCATGATTCATTATCCTGACAATCAAGTATTATTATTAAAGCTCAAACAATCCCGGACTGCTTTCATTTTGATAAGCTATTCCCAGGTGACGGTAGGCACTCTCCTGAGCAATTCTACCGCGGGGTGTTTTTTGAATCAAGCCCAGTTTTAACAGATAGGGCTCATACACATCAGTTATGGTATCTTGTTCTTCCGAAACGGAAGCAGCCAGTGTTTCCAATCCCACCGGACCACCGCCAAACTTGACTATAATTGATTCCAATATCATTCTATCCATCATATCCAGCCCGCATTCATCTATCTCCATCATTTGCAGGGCATAGTTGGCCGTATCCTTGGTAATTATGGAATGCGATTTTACCAGTGCATAATC
>JAQVWB010000048.1:8914-10840 GCA_028698695.1 Syntrophomonadaceae bacterium
AGTCCCCCGTGAACGCCTGGCTATTTCCATGGCACCTTCGGGCTGGATCTCGATTCCCATAATACCTGCAGCCCGATTAATAATTAGTGCCAATTCATCATCCTGATAAAAATCCAGGCGACAGGTTATTCCAAAGCGATCTCTTAATGGTGAACTGAGCAATCCCGGCCGGGTGGTAGCACCAATCAGAGTAAAAGGAGGCAGATCAAGTCGTATGGTTCTGGCTGCCGGTCCTTTTCCAATTATAATATCAATTACATTATCCTCCATAGCCGGATACATTATTTCTTCAACAGTACGATTGAGACGATGAATCTCATCAATAAACAGAACCTCTCCCGCATCCAAATTAGTTAATATGGCAGCCAGATCACCAGGACGCTCAATAGCCGGTCCGGAAGTCTTGCGAATAGGTTTACCAACTTCATTAGCTATAATTGATGCCAGCGTAGTTTTACCCAAACCGGGCGGTCCGCTAAGCAATACATGATCCAGACTATCCTTTCTCTCCCGCGCCGCAGCCACAAATACACTGATGTTTTCCTTAACCTTTTCCTGTCCGATGTAATCGTGTAAAGAAACTGGTCTGATTGATATTTCCGGGGAGTCTTCCTCTGACAACCAGTGCGGTGAAATTAATCTGTCATCCATCTTTTCTCCCCCTTATTTCAACTTACTGCTGTTCTTCATTTTCAAAACCAACTTGACATTTTCCTCAATGCGCTCACTGAATTTTCCGCTTTCCACCAGTTCACGAATAGCTGGGAATACTTCGCTACGGCTGTATCCCAGTGCTTCCAGCGCATCAATTACGTCATCCATGCTACTGTTTTCTGCATATACCTGACCGGTACTATCCAATTCCTGTACCTTGTCCTTTAACTCAAACAACAGTCTTTGGGCGGTTTTCTTTCCAATCCCCGGCAGTTTAACCAGAGTCTTTTCATCCTGACTGCTAACTGCCAGGTAAAAATCTGCCGGTTCTATATGTGCTAACAGATTTGCTGCCCCCCGGGCACCAATCCCTGATACAGTCAGTAATAACTTAAACAGTTTCAACTCTTCTACGGTAAGAAATCCATATAACTTGAATTCATTTTCTAACACCTGCATATGAGTATGCAGGGTTATGCGCTCACCTAACCGAGGTAATCGCGAAAAAGTGCGAGCATGAATGGCAACTTCCCATCCGATACCGTTTATCTCCAGGATAGCCCTTTCAGGCTCCGCATCAACTAATACACCAGTCAGAAAAGCAAACATTATTGGCTCCTCCTTATAAGGTTTTGAATACGAAAGGAATGGGCATGGCAAATGGCAATCGCCAACGCATCGGCAGCATCATCCGGTTTTGGCATCTCCTTCATAGCCAGCAATTTTTGAACCATTAGCTGGACCTGGCGTTTATCGGCAGTGCCGTAACCTACTACCGATTTTTTTACCTGCAGCGGAGTATATTCGCATATCTCCAACCCTTTGCTAGCGCCGGTAAATACCGCCACTCCCCTGCTTTGCGCTACGGTTATAACTGTCTTGGCATTCTTATGATAAAAAATTTGTTCAATAGCCATAACTTGCGGTGAGTATTGAACAATTAATTGTTTAATTTGATTATTTATCATACAAAGCCTGTGCTCCATAGGAGCATCGGATGGAGTAGTAATTACTCCATAATTTATAAGGGTTCATTTGTTGCCTGATGATTCTACCACTCCATATCCGGTAGTGGCAGTCCCCGGATCAATTCCCAGAATAATCATATAAGCTTAACCTCTTGTTGTGTGAAATATTAACCTTATATTACTGTAAAATCCGGCGGATGGCTATTGCGTGAATTAAACGGAGGGTAAATTTTGTAGACGCGGCATTTTCTTGTCATCCTGAGGAGCTGCAGGCGACGAAGGATCTCGCCTGGTAATAGCAGCC
>JAQVWB010000049.1 GCA_028698695.1 Syntrophomonadaceae bacterium
CTGAATGCCCATAAACCGCATAATGAGCTGGAAATTAATCCGGTTGATGCTGAAAAATTAAATATTACGGATAAAGAAATGGTCAAGGTAGTAACGCGGAGAGGTTCTATTAATATCAGAGCTAAAATATCTGATATTTTGGAACCGGGAGTTATCTTTACTACTTTCCACTTTGCAGAAGCAGCAGCAAATAGGTTAACTAACGCAGACTCATTAGATCCGATCGCCAAGATACCGGAATACAAGGTATGCGCAGCCAGAGTGGAAAAAATCTGATAATAAAACCAAACGACGCAAAAAGGGGACTGCAGTTAAACGCAGTCCCCTTTTTTAGTTTACATGGTTGAAAGTATGAAACACCCGGCGAAGGCTCACCATTAATAATACTTAATCGTGATTGGTATAGCCTTTTTCCTGAGCCAGCATATCCAGATAGACGGTTTCAACATTGGCAATAAATAGGTCTACTGACCGTCCACCCACTCTTTCATCGTAAGTTTTTAGGTAGCCTTTACAATTCTCACATACAAAAAGCTGATAGGCATCATCGCCTTCAATTTTAACAAAAGACAAACTACCAGGTTTATCAGCACCACAGTGTACGCATAACAGGAATCGGGATGGCCATTCACTAAAGCAACGGTCGCAGAACATAAGTCTTTGACCATCTTCACTGCGCAGACGGCTTATATGCGATTTTGCTCCGCAAACCGGGCAGATATTATGAAATTCCCAATCTAAAGTCTCACTTTTAAGAGCATCAGTATAGTTTTCAGCAATTAAACGCAGAAAAGGGCGCAGGGCATGGTCTAAAGTAAAGAATAGGAATTCCTCAGGGATATCCAGCTGGGTGGCCATCTTTTGCAGATATTTATCATCCAGCTTGATTAATGACTCTATAATTTGTTCAAAGGAAAAAGCATCAACATCCTGCATAATGCTATCCAAATACAAAGCAGTGTTTGGTCTGGTTTCATAGAGAAAAGCAATAAGAGCTATATAAACTTGCTTAGAAGCCTTTTCGTCAATATAATGTTTAACTTGTGCCAATAAAGGCTTTTTTTTACTATTGAGTAAAGGTTCTATATCCTGGTCATGATGAACAAACGTCTTGCGTAGTTTGATAGTCTGTTCTTTCTGCCAACTTTCCAGTTGTTTGTAAAAATCAATATAACCTTCAGGAAGCTCGGCAGGTGGTTGACGATCCACTTAGATCACTCCTTAAATAATATATATTTACCTTTTGATTAGTATACCATGTAGCATATTTAAACTATAGCCCAACTAAATATTAACAAGTAAAAAATAAAAGCAGGGGCGACTTTATAAAGTCGCCCCTTATAATATACTAATGATATAATATTAGGCTTCTTCCTCTTTATCCTTATTTGCATAGGTTTCTTCGTACCAGATGGCATGATGATGCTGAGCCCAGTCTTTACGAACGGTGCCCTTCCACATTCCCCAGAAGGATTCACCTGAACCGGGATGGAAAGAACCCAGATATCCATGCATACATACCATCAGGGTAGCGAACACCATAGCAATGTCATGGGTAGGATACGCTACTCTTACCAACCCTGCCGGGAAGATGCTCGGGAACCACATGATATAACCGCTTATTACCAATAGAATAACCATGGTTGGAGTTACCATGGAGTTACCTTTTTCACCACCGTTAAAGCGGGTCTGAGGAGGTATTTTTACTGGGAACCCTAAAAACTCCAATGGAAATTTCATGACAAATATGATGTCATTTTTTCCAAAACGGAGCAGGTCTTTTATCCAGTTAATGATGCCTTTGAAATCAAAAACAACGAAAAATACGATGAACAAAGTTAAAAATACTGCTGCGATACGGTGAATTAATCCGGCACCGCCGTAACCTCCAAAAATAGCTGCCAGCCAATCGGCCCCGTCAACAAATAACACCAGACCGGTAAAAAGACAGAGCAGGAAAGTAACGGTATGTCCCCAGTGTGTAACACGGGCTACCAGATTAAACCTTTCTACTCGTTCCAGGTCTTCGCGATATTCGGGAACTAACTGCATTATTCATGCCCCCTTTCTACATGCTCACCAGGTTCTTCATGTCCAGCATGTTTATTGGCCAAAATTCTGGTAGTAACAAAACTGGTTGCAGATCCGGCCAGAGCCAGTGGTATCAGCCAACCCAGCCAGGGCTGTACCCAATCCTGCCAGAACGGGATTTGTTTTGGTATATGCGGATCAACTGGCAGACCAAATTTGTCCGGTGTATCAGTTAAAACATAGATATTATTAAGTC
This sequence comes from Syntrophomonadaceae bacterium, assembly GCA_028698695.1. Lineage (GTDB taxonomy): Bacteria > Bacillota > Syntrophomonadia > Syntrophomonadales > Syntrophomonadaceae > JAAYBS01. Next base: position 2,288 of record JAQVWB010000049.1, read on the forward strand.
CACCCAATTCCAGCTTACCGTATATAGTGGCCCGTGGAAATCCGTTGGTCCGTAAAAACTTTACACGCTCTTCTGCTTCTGCCAGCAACTCAGCTCTATCGCCGAATTTTAAAGCATTAGCAGGACAGGTTCTTGCACAAGCCGGAGTTAAACCTTCGGCAACCCGATCTGCACAAAAAGTACATTTGGTTATTTTATCCTCCCGTTTACGATACTTGGGAATATGAAACGGGCAAGCATAGGTGCAATATTGACATCCAATACATTTGTCCGGATCATGTATAGTTGCGCCCCATTCAGTTTTGCTGTAAGCCTGTTGGGGACATACCTTCATACACGCCGGATCCAGACAGTGAAAACAATTGAATTTTATAAAGTTCCAACGAATACCATCTACGGGATCTTCTTCTTCCATAAATTTAATTATGGTGAAGGTATCCCCATTGGTATCATCATGAGTTGAATAATTGCCCTTAAATGGTTCCATAACGGCAGGAAGCTGATTCCATTCCTTACAGGCTATCATGCAACCACGGCAGGCGGTACACTTACTGCTGTCATACAGATTTGTCATATATGCCATCGTTAAGCCCTCCTTATGTCGCATAGAAATGCCTTGTACTCAGGACACATGGAGTTTGCACATCCGATATGCGGGGTTAGCCGATTGGCTATATCGCCGGTGGCAAATCCTTTAAAACCAAATTGCCAAATAGCTCCAACCATATGCACTATTTCGCCATTAATAATCATAGGTTTAAGGCGCTTGGTTACACAGGCTACCGCACTAATGTCGCCCCTGCTGGTGGAAACGATTACCTTGCGACCATTTTTGATATTCTTTTCCTTCGCAAGTTCTTCACTAATTTCAACAAACATATCCGGCATTAATTCAGATAACCATGGCAAGTTGCGTGTCAAGGCTCCAGTCTGCCAGTGTTCTACTACCCGGTAAGTGGTAGCTACATATGGGAAATCTTTGGAGTTGCCCTGTTTGTCAGGTTCCCATACCTTGACACAGGGATTATTTTGCTGATTATTAATTTTATTTGTGGTTGGGCTTTCCCAGGGTTCGTAATGTTCCGGGAACGGACCATCCTTCATTGAGGTCTTGGCAGCAAATATACAGCCAACTCCTTCGGGTCTCATTATAAATGGATTCTTTCCACCGGGTTCTTCCGGTGCCAGAGTAACATTGAAGTCAGGAACATCATCCCCAACCCATTTACCCAGTTTTCCGGTAGCTGGATCGCCAACTGCACTGGCATCCCATTGGATTAGAGCCCGCTTTTCATCACCCGGCCATGGATTTATGCCATCAGGTTGTACAGAACAACGATTATATACTATTCTGCGGTTTACCGGCCAGGACCATGCCCAGTTGGAGTATAGCCCCAGTCCATGTTTGGAATTATCCTTGTTGTCACGGTGCATAGGTTTATAGTCAAGTTCTCCGGTTGGAGTGAGGCCCATACAACCGCAATAAACCCAGCAGCCACAAGCAGTACTGCCATCGTCCATCAGTTTGGCAAAACTGGGTACCGGTTTATTGTCTCCCAGATAGTAACCATTTAATTCCAGAGCCACTTTCATAATATCAGGTTCATGGCCATGACCATAATCCCAATTAAGATTGACAATTGGTTCATCCTGAGGTTTGGTACTGCCCTGATACAGTTTTCTAACTCTCGTAGCAATCTGGTCTACAATCCACAGATCAGCTTTGGATTCTCCTACCGGTTCAGCACCTTTCCAACGGAACTGTACCCAGCGACCTGTTTGTGCTGCAGTACCTTCTTTTTCAAAAACTGCACAGGCCGGCAGGAAGAATACTTCAGTACCAATGTCTGCAGGAGTCTTGATATTTACTTTGTCATTATGAACTGCTCTTTCCCAAGCTTGATAAGTCCAGAAGTCAGCAGTTTCATTTAACCATAAGTCAGCTTGAACCATCCATTTTAGATTACATAGTGCGGTCTGTTCTTTATTAGCGTTAGGTCCGCCAACTACTGGATTGGTTCCCATTACAAACAGGCCGTCAATTTCTCCCTTATACATAGCTTCAAACATGGCTATATGGGAGTAATTCTTTTTACTATCCCGTTTGGGCAAGTAATGATAACCAAAATCATTATCCTTCGTAGCGCTATCGCCCCACCAGGCTTTTAACAGACTGGTCACCCACTTGGGAGTATTGGAACGATAACCTTTGGTAGTTTCTTTAGCCAGGAAAGCCGTAAGGTCTTTATGCTCCGTAGCAGTACTCGGTGAAGTTATATAACCAGGGATGATATGGTATAACAAAGCCATATCAGTTGCTCCCTGAACATTGTTTTCACCACGCAGAGCGTTTATGCCGCCGCCGGGGCGACCCATATTACCAAGCAACAATTGCACAATGGAAAATGCGCGGATATTCTGACTGCCTACCGTATGCTGGGTGATACCCATGGCATACAATATTGTTCCGGTTTTATCCGGTGCACTGGTGCTGCAGAAGGTATCTAACACTTGCAAATATTTATTCTTGGGTGTACCGGTAATACTACATACAGTATCAATATCATAACGGGAATAATGTTTCTTTAACAATTGCAGTACTGAACGGGGATGCGTCATGGTCATATCCTTGATTGGATTACCTTCAGCATCCAGCTCATAATCCCAACTGCTTACATCGTATGCTCGTTTATCTGGGTCATAGCCGGAGAAAATACCATCATCAAAGTTAAACCCTTCCTTAATCAGGAAAGTAGCATTAGTATAATTGACGACATATGCTTCGTGATACAGTTTGTTTTCCAGAATATATTTGATCATTCCACCCAGGAAAGCTATATCCGTTCCGGAACGCAACGGGGCATAAACATCTGCTTTGGCAGAAGTACGCGTAAAGCGCGGATCAACATGAATAATTTTTGCTCCCCGATCCTGGCGTGCACGATCCAACCAGCGAAAACTTACCGGATGATTTTCTGCTGCGTTACTGCCCATAATCAATGCTACATCCGTATTTTTCAGGTCGACCATATGGTTGGTCATGACTCCTCGTCCAAATGAAGGTGACAAACCTGCCACCGTTGAGGAGTGTCAGATACGGGCCTGGGTTTCCAGATATACCAAACCCAACGCCCTCATTAATTTACTGTGCAGATAGCACTCTTCGTTATCCAGACCGGAGCCACCAATCGAACCAATTCTTTCCGTACGGTTCACAATTACTTCGGTGCCATCTTCAAGTTTCTCTTTGTGGATAAAACTTGCGTCACGTGTCTCTTTTACACGCTTGGCTATTTCATCCAACATCCAATCCCAATCTTTTTCTTCCCATTTGTCGCTTTTTGGAGCGCGATAAAGCGGTTTTGCAACCCGCTTGGGGTTAACCACCTGTTCTCCATTGTGCGGGTCATAAATCTCTCTGAGGTTAAACATGGCTGCACCCTTACTGCAGGCCCCTCCCTTATTAATGGGATTGTCAGGGTCGCCCTGGATACTCAGGAGCTTTTCAAACTTGCCAGAACTATCCGTCTGGGAATATACTACCAATCCGCAGCCAGATGCACAGTAAGGACAGACAGTAGGCACCGGAGTTACATTTTTAGTTCTGAGTTCTTTAATTGCACTTGCGGTAGCATTGAGGTCAAAACCAAGTTCAACTACTGCAAATGTAGCTGCGGTTGCACCGGTAACCTTCAGAAACTGCCTACGAGTAACCTTCATTATACATCACACTCTCCTTTCCCCACATAGTCAAATTTAGCGTAAAGCTCTTAACCTAGACATTATAGCATCTTAATTGTACCATCAGTATCATTATAAAGGCTTTCAAAGCAATTTAGTACCGTGTAGAAAGTGCCAAAGATGGTACTAATTATTCCTGCTACAATCTTATCTATGATTTTGAACCCCAACTAACTACAATTAATCTGGTTTGGAACAACCTAATCTATAGGAACATTCGACATTTAAGGATAAAAACCTTGCTGATTTCGTATATTGCTCTATATATAAAAACAATTAATATAAGCTATAAAATAAAATTATATATTTGATCTGGATGTAATTTGTCCTGAAGAGACTAAGCTATAGCCCCCTATTAAATTAATATGGTTTTTAAACTCATCACTTCTAATAACGCTTAGGAGTTGCTCAAGTCGTATGTCGCCCAACCGTTCCGGCAAAATACATAAATCGTAACTTTCTTCTGCCAACGAGACAAAATCCAAATCCAATGCACGGGCACTGGAGTATATTCCCAGGGCAACATCACCGGCGTCATTTTTTACTGCAGCTGCCACGGCCAGATGCGTATATTCCTCGCGGTTATAACCATATATGGAATTGCTGTCAATCCCTTGCTGTTGCAACAAAAAGTCAAGTAAAAGTCTGGTACCGGAGCCCTTTTGACGATTAATATAACGAATATTATCCCGGGTGATATCCTGCAAAGACTGGACATTTAAAGGGTTACCTTTTTTTACTATTAAACCTTGCTGGCGACTGACCAGATTAATCAGACACCAATTCTGACCTGGCAAATAACGATTAACATAGCTGGTATTATATTCCCCGGTTTCATAGTCCAATAGATGAATTCCGGAGAAATGAGTTTCGCCCCGACGTAAAGCCATTAAACCGCCCATACTGCCTACATTGCTGGAAATGAGCCGTAATCCATAAGATTTGTACAATAGATCAGCCAGGATATCGATACTCATGTCATGGCTGCCGATACATACCAGGGTTTCATCAAGAACTTTGCGAGGACGCCAGAGTTTGACCTGACAAGCTTCACCGGCATTAATTCCTTCTTTGCCACGGGGTATAACAGTTAACCCATCAGCTTTTACCAGACTGGTAGTTATGCCGGCCCCTCTGTTTAGGGGGTAAGCCAGATATTTTCCTTCCATATAAGCCAAATTAACATAAATGAACTCGTCAACGCCCATTGAAGAGGCAATTTTTCTGGACATTTGGGCAGTGATAGTTTTCGGTTCCGGCAGGTCAATAGCTTGTTTTTTTAACAATACCGGCTTTGCAAACAAGGAAAAAACCAGTTGGGCAGAAATAGGGTAACCTGGTACTCCTATAACCGGTTTATTATCTATAATACCCAGGATAGCTGGTTTGCCTGGGCGGGTAGCAATACCATGAACTATTAATTCCCCTAATTCTTCTATAATTGATGAGGTGTAATCTTCCCGTCCAGCGGAAGAACCTGAACAAACCACTATAAAATCAGCCTGGTCTTTAACTGATAAAACTGCCTGTTTAATTGCTTGCCGGTCATCTACAACTATTTTCTGTCGCCAGGGTACAGCCCCCCATTCCAGGCATAATCCGCTTAGCATATGACTGTTTGATTCTACAATCTCACCGGGAGCCATTTCCGGATTCCCGTATTCAACTAATTCAGTTCCAGTAGGGATAATAGCTACTACCGGTTTTTTTACAACTTCTATGTCCTTAATGGCAGCATTTAATAAAGCAGCAATTTCGTATGACCCAATAGTTTGCAAACTGGTCATTACCATATCACCAGTTACCAAATCTTCGCCAACCGAGCGAATATGCTGCCAGGGGACAGCTGCTTTGATAATCTGTACAGAGTTTTCGATATAATTGACATCTTCTATCATTATTACCGCGTCATATTGCGGAGGGATATAATCACCGGTATCAACTTCCAGATATTGCTCTTTGGCAAGAGTAATCGGATTAGTTTCCGTGGCCGCAAATGTAACCTCGGCTTTAACAGCAATTCCATCCATAGCAGAAGCAATATAGTGAGGTGATGAGCGTTTGGCAATAACCGGGTGTAATGATATTCTGCCCTGAGAATTCAGGACCGGGATAGTTTCTCCCGTCAGATTAAAATAGTGAACTTGTTCCAATCGATTTAAAAATAGTTGTTGGGCTTTTTCCAGGGGCATATTTTCAATATAAACTTTGCGTGACATACAACAGACTCCTTGCTGATATTTATATTTCTATTTAGAATTTATCACAAATCAGCTTGCTAATACATCAGAGCAATTTATATTATCTTATTTGACTGAGAATATAACTAAGGTATTATAAATAATGAAGATAGAAATTTGGTAGCTAATGAGGTGTTTTCGTGCGTGAATTCCTAGATGTTGTTACTGTTGATACAGCTCTGGAAAGAATGAAAAAAGTTTTTTCTCATAAAGATATGGAGTGGATACCACTTTCTAAATCGCATAATCGTTCTCTGGCAGAGAATGTAAGCAGTCCCGAACTACTGCCGGCTTTTACGCGCTCAACTGTGGATGGATATGCAATTAGAGCACAGGATTCTTTTGGCAGCAGTGAGTCTTTGCCGGCTTTTTTAACTTTAAATGGAGAAGTTATAATGGGGAGGAGTTCGGAATTTTCATTATCATCGGGAGAATGTGCCTGGATTCCGACCGGAGGAATGCTGCCGGGGAATAGTGATGCAGTAGTTATGGTGGAATATACTGAAAAGCTTGATGAGAAGACCGTATTAATATATCGTCCGGTAGGACCGGGAGATAATACTATGTTAAAAGGTGAGGATATATCTCTGGGACAGGAATTATTCCCTGCCGGTTATCGCTTAAGGCCACAAGATATAGGGTTGATGGCTTCTTTGGGAATTACCGGAGTAGCTGTATTACGCCCAATAAAAGTAGGGGTTATTTCTACCGGAGACGAAGTTGTTCCAATTGAAAAATCGCCATTAACAGGACAAGTAAGGGATGTAAATACTTATGCTTTGGCAGCGGCAGTTGAGTCATGTGGAGCAATAGCCAAAACTTATCCCATAGTGAAAGATGACTTTGTCCTGCTTAAACAGGCTATGGAAGAAAGCCTGCAGGAAAATGACATGGTACTTATTTCGGGTGGCAGCTCAGTGGGCATTGCAGATATGACATTGAAAGTTTTATTGGATTTTCCCGATTCCGAGCTGATATTCCATGGTGTAGCAGTTAAGCCAGGAAAGCCGGCGATGGCAGTGCGGGAAGGTGAAAAACTGGTAATAGGATTGCCTGGTCATCCGGTATCGGCTTTGATGATGTTTTATACTCTGTGCAGCCCGCTGCTCAATCCATATCCTCTTCGTCAGATCAGCGCGAAACTGTCCTTGAATGTTGCATCACAGGCGGGAAGAGATGATTTTATACCAGTTGGTTTTATGCAGGATGAGGAATATGTGGAACCCTTGCTGGGAAAATCAGGCCTTATGAGTATTTTGGCCCGTGCTGATGGTTATATCCATATACCTTACGAGAAACAAGGGATAAAGAGTGGCGAATCAGTGAAGGTTACTCTTTTCCATTCATGAGGTGATTATTATGTCCAGGGTTATTGTGAATTTGGAGACTGCAATACAGTTGTGTATTCAACCGGATAGAATTCCTTATGCAAAATATCTTGCCCTGGAAACAGCTGTGGATTATATAGTTGCTGAAGATATCATAGCCGGGATTAATATGCCCGGCTTTGTTCGTTCATTAGTGGATGGGTATGCTCTGCATAGAGATACCATTAATCTGAATACGCCAACAAAAAAGCTCAGGATAGCAGGCGATATAGCTGCCGGGCAACCGGCTACCGTTCCCTTGTCTCCGGATATATGCTTTCGGGTAATGACTGGAGCCCAGGTTCCGCTTGGGACTGCCGCAGTCATTAAACAGGAACAGGCTGTCCGGCAGCAGGATTATATTTTTTATAAAGATTATGTCAAAGATAATGAGAACCTCCAATTGGCAGGAGATATAATTACTGCCGGAGACAAAATTGCTTGTGCGGGAAGCCGCTTAACTCCTGAAACATTGGAACAGATTGCCTGTGCAGGTATAAGCCATGTGCCTGTATTTGAAAAACCCCGCGTATATATTATTGTAACTGGTGCTGAATTGGACGAACCGGGACAACCTTTAAGCGCAGGTCATATTTATAATAGCAACCGCACTCTTTTCAGTACTCTCATAACTAAAGCCGGTGGACAACCTGAGTCATCTGAACTGGCTACAGTAGATGATTTGCCTGCTTTGATGCAAGAGATTAATGCTGCAGTTCATAATGCACCACTCGTTATTATAAGTGGCGGGACTTCAGACGGGCAATATGATATTGTGCCAAAAGCCCTGGAAAAACTGGGCGCCCGATTTTTATTCCGGGAGTTGGATTTACGTCCGGCACACCGAACCTCAGCTGCCGTTCTTGATGAGAGTATTGTTTTTAATGTAACCGGTAATCCGTTTGGTGGAGTTATTATTTTTTATGCCTTGATTTCCCCGGTTTTTAAATGGTTGCAGGGTATGCGTAATTATGCAAATTCCTGGTTTGATTTTAAATTGGATTATGATTTACCCAGAATCA
>JAQVWB010000253.1 GCA_028698695.1 Syntrophomonadaceae bacterium
CTGACGAGGCGGTGGATGTAATACGTGAACGTACCGGAGTATTTAAGATTCATCTGGTTGGACAGTGTCAGGGAGGATGGCAGGCAGCTCTTTATACCTCATTGCATCAGGATAAAATATCCACCCTGGTGACCGCCGCTGCTCCGGTTGATGTACATGCTGCCCCTTCAGAAATTATTGAAAATGCACAACTGCCCATGGAGTTTTTTAAATTTTTGGTCGCCTGCGGTAATGGCCGTATGAATGGGAGATACATACTCTGGGGCTTTAAGGCTATGCAGGCCGAAGAACACTATATCCACAAGTATTATCGTCTGTGGGATATGATTAAAGATGGCGATGAAGATGCCATTAAACGCTTTACTCATTTTGAAAACTGGTATGAGTATACGCAGTATTTGCCGGGACGTTTCTATCTGGAAGTTATTAAAAATATTTTTAAAGAAAACAATCTTACTAAACCGGGAAGTTTTTTCATAGATGGAGAACCAGTTGATTTACGAAACATTAACTGTCCGGTTATAATAATGGCAGGCAAAAAAGATCATATTACCCCGCCCCCGCAGGCATTCGCCCTGAAGAATCTGATAAGTACTCCGGCTGAGGATGTGGTGGAAATACTTACTGAAGGCGGACATATAGGAACCTTGATGGGAACAGAAGCCTTACGGGAAGATTGGACAGCAGTTAACGAAGTACTGCAGTTGGCTATTTAATATAGGGGTTTAACCTGGTTTATTTCCAACTGGAAAAAGTGTTGCCATTAATTGGACAGGAGTAGTTTAAATGTAGCTTTGGTTTTGGATCTGTGCTAACCACGGATTTCAAATAGGTAATATTATTGAAAGGAGATGTTCAAATGAATAGCGACCAATACAAAGAAATCCTTAAAATGGCTATTGAAAACGAAGTCGAAGCAGCTGATTTTTACCAGGGGGTCTTCGAAAAGACACAGGATGACAGTCTTAAAGATATCTTTGGCAAGCTGGCAGAAGAAGAACGGGGACATCGTAAAATGTTGGAAGGCTTTTTCAACAATGAATCCAAACCTTTAAAATTTAAAGAAACCAGCGATTATAAAGTGGCTGAATCAGTGGAAATGCCTAAACTTTCAATGGGAATGAAACCAGCTGATGCTATTGCCCTCGCAATGAAAAAGGAACAGGAAGCCATGGAAATGTACCAGGCTTTTGCCGCAGCCAGCGATGACGCCGGACAAAAAGCAACCTTTGAAAATTTAGCCCGTATGGAACAATCTCACAAGACTCACCTTGAAGATCTCTATAGCACCATGGCATTCCCCGAAGTATGGTAAATTAAAAAGCCAGGCAAAAGTCTTGCCTGGCTTTTATTTACTGTTGATTTCGACAAAATAACAGATTATAAATTAATTTGGAAGAATATTCTTCTAAATATGATATACTCATTATAAAATGACAGAGGTTCATAATATGAAATTTAAGATTAATGAACTCCTGAACATGTCCAAGATTGAGGAGACTTTACATATTTTTTCCCGCCTAGGTGGATTTGATATTACCATTCTTTATCCGGATGGAGAAGTATTGCTATCGGTGGGTGATAATCATATCTGCGCCAGCTTTCCGCTCAATCCATTGCATTCCGAACTGACCTGCTTGCATAATCATTATAAAAAACTACAGCCACTGGGTATATCTCAACAGTTTGTTATGAGGAGATGTGCCCATGGTCTTATCGATATGCTGGCACCGGTAATGGTAGCCGGAGAGCATATGGCTACCATTGTTGTGGGCCCATTTCGCTTAAAAGATGACGAGTTTCCTGAGCAATATTTTCATAAGCAGGCTGAAGAAAACGGATGGGATGTTGAAAGTTACCTGCAGGCTATAGACCGCATTGTGATATCAGACCAGCAGCAGATTGATTTAAACAGTGAGTATCTGACCATGGTGGCAGTATTTCTAAGTGAATTAAGCCTCAGTCGGAGCAATGAAGTCAGCGCCCTTCAGGATCAAATGCTGAAACTGGAAAAACGATTAGGCTTTCTGTTAAGGCAGATTCCGGGTAATTCCTGGGTGACAGATAATCAGCTGCGTATAACTATGTTTACCGGAGACAATCTGGAAACGCTGGGATTCGAAGCTGACAAAATTATTGGCAAAACCATTTATGAATTATATCCTTCCCGGGGGCCTAATTCTCTGCCAATAACCATGCTTGAAAAAGCACTGCAGGGGCAATCAGTAAATTTTACTTTTGGATATCTAAGATATGATTTCGATTGCCATGTAGAACCATTTAGGGATGAAATAGGCAATATAATTGGTACGCTGGGTTTGGCTTTTGATATAACTGAACGCACCAGAGCCATTCAGGCTCTGGCGGAAAGCGAAGAACGCTATCGTGATTTGTTTGAGAATGCTGCCGATATTGTTTTTACCCTGGATTTAAAAGGTAAAATCATTTCTGTTAACCGTAGTGCTGAACGGCTTACCGGATTTACCAGGGATGTTTTGTCAGGAATGCCAATTAGCGGCCTGGTAGTCCCCGGGGAAAGGGAAAAGCTGGATCAGGCTTTTGTTGATCTAAATGAAACCAGTTTTGAGATTGACATTATTGACCGCAATGGGCAATTGAAACACCTTGATGTCAGAACCCGGCTG
>JAQVWB010000254.1 GCA_028698695.1 Syntrophomonadaceae bacterium
GTGTGGTGCCTTCAGCAATTTTACCTACCAGGTCGCATTTGATTTGACTTATCTGTGCGTGCTCCAAGGTTTCAGTTCTGGTCTTATCCTGATAAAAGCTTTCCCCGCGGGCGATTGCATCTTCCTGCAGCTCAAAAGTTTGTTTACCTATTGTAACCGTGTATTGAAGCTGGGTAACAAACATTTTCTCATTAATATGCTGTATTGCCTTTTTAATTAACTCCTCGCTGTCGAACTCAACGGTGTATGCATACTGATGGTTAATATAACCCCATAAAGTCTGAAATTCCTGCTTATGAAAATTCTCGTTCAGCGCATTTTCTTTTATCCTAGTTTTATTACCGTTCTCGATCATGGCATCCAGAATACCCTCATCAAAGATACTTTGAACCAGAGTATGAACACCCTCACCGATAGGAACCAAGGCTTCAGGAAGAGCCGCTAGGCAGTTATTTTCCAAATCGTTCCGGTATGCCTCCGTTACATTATCGTTATCATCTATATAATCGTTTTTCAGCAAATAACGGTAAATAGCCCTGGCTTGCATATCGTCGACTACCACCGGCTGCCCGCCTGACATAATGGTCTTACCCGTAAAGTATTCCTGAGTTGCCTTGGAGGGACGATCATATAAAGCTTCTTTGATACCTTTCTGCAAATCAGCCACGAAATTCTTATAACCCTCACTGGCAATAACCGTAAGCATATTAATGGAATGGACATCGTTACCAATTCGCTCGGAATCCATTCGGTCCCCTTTTTGATCAACACAAATACGCAGACCACGACCAACTTCCTGGCGCTTTTGAGTAGGGCTGATACCGCCGTGTTTTAATGTGCAAATCTGAAATACATTCGGATTATCCCAGCCTTCACGCAAAGCCGAATGAGAAAAGATAAAACGCACCGGTTCCTCAAAGCTGAGCAAGCGTTCTTTATTTTTGAGGATTAAGTCATAGGCAGAGATATCATCGCTCTCATCACTGCCCCGCCTGGTAGTACTGTCTACCTTGCGCCCCTGTTTATCTATACTGAAATAGCCTGTATGAGTTGCATGCGGCTCTATACTTTTTAAGTACCTGGTATATGGAGTATGCTCTAACGAGATGTAATCGTTCAGTATGTTTTTATACTCCTGTTCAAACATATCACCATATTCGGAATTGACCTCTTCTCCAGCTTCATTGTATACGCGGTATTTTGCTACTTCATCGATGAAAAACAAGGAAAGAGTCTTAATACCCAATTCAAACAAACGTCTTTCCTTTTCAAAATGGGAGATTATAGTCTCCCGGATTTGAATTCTACGCATATCCTTTTCGGAAACATCCCCTACAACTTCACCACGGGATAATTTATCACTATTTGTAAAGGTAACCGTACCAAGTAAGGGGTCAATATCGCTGATATGATATCCTTTATATTGTTCCATATAGTTGGAAACAGGGTACAGGTCATCATCCACACCCAGAATACGCGTTTCACGATTAATTGATTTTTTATAGCTGATTTCCAGCTCGATTTTTGCCATAGGTGGCTTCTTGGGGGAAATAATTATATTTTCCAGGAATAAATACTTATCTGTACCGCGGAAATTCTTCAACTGAAAACCCTTGACCTCGATCTTCTTTACTAAACGTTTATTAAAAGCATCCACCGCATCCAGAACATATACCAGATTATGGTGTTGAACATGGGTGGCAGAGTAATTCAAGCAAAATAAAGGGTTAAAATTGGCCAGAGCTTCTTGAGTTTTATCTCCCCCCATCTTCTGTGGTTCATCCAGAATGAGAATAGGGCAGTTAGCTTTAATAACATCAATAGGCCTGCGACTGCCGAATTCATCTAATTTTTCATAAATACGGCGCGCTTCTTTGCTTTTTCCTCCCTCTTTAAGTGATGTATTAAAAGCCTGAATATTTATAATCATAACGTTAATTCCGGCGCTGGAACTGAAATTATCAAGTTCGCTCAGATTTTTACTGTTGTAAATAAATAACCTAGCCTTCTTGCCATAATGCTCCATGAAATGTTCCCGAGTAATTTCAAACGATTTGTTAACCCCTTCACGTATTGCAATAGAAGGAACCACTATAATAAATTTGCTCCAGCCATATTGCTTGTTTAACTCAAAGATCGTTTTTATGTATACATAGGTTTTTCCGGTCCCGGTCTCCATTTCTACATCCAGACTGCAAGCCCCCAAATGGGTAACCAGGCTGTCTGATTGCTTAATATTATTACGAGCTTGCATATTGCGAATGTTTAGCAGCAGTTGTTCACGGCTTAGAGCCAGGCGGGCGTTTTCAAAGCCAATAGCCATATCTTCTTCCGGGCGTTCCGGATCTGTGAACATGGTTAATTGTTCAGCCTGTGGTATTTTTTCGATACCAAGGTCACGCACATAGCTTACCCGTTCGGTAAGAGGTTGTTCCGCAAATATCTTCACTACGCTCTTTACAGCATCGGTCTGGTATTGTTGTATTTTGAATTGAAATTTCATGATTTTTTTTCCTGTGCAACAGATTTTGTATGGTCTTCAAGTTGCTTGATATCAGTTGCCGTAAGTAGCTTACGGTGGGCATCGTACTTTTCATATTGCTCTTCTGCTAATTTTTTGGCGATCTCTGCCGATACC
>JAQVWB010000050.1 GCA_028698695.1 Syntrophomonadaceae bacterium
ATAACACTCTCCTGATTCATAGCCAGATGGCTTTTGGTTAAGATACGCACCGGGTAAAGACGTGTTAAACTAAAGCTATTTTTCCTGTATTTCTGCTTAACCGGTCTTTAATGCAAAGCTTTTATATCAACTGAAGACCGGACCGGGCGCTCTTAACCATAAGCCTGCTTATATTTTAAGCCAATCCTAATTCCTGTAATTTTTCAGGTGTGGGAACACCTTCTTCATCCCAACCCCGCAAACTGTAATATTCGGGCAGCATCACATCCAGTTCCACTACTCTTCCCTTATGTGGACCATCCTTCATAGGTTCATTCAGGAGGCGCGGCGGTAAGGTATCGTCCTGCTTGCTGAAACCTGCCCTTAGATTAAATAACCGTTCCAGATTCCAGATACGATCGCCAACCTGGTAATACTCATCATCGCTAATATCAAGTCCTGTTGCGGTTCTCAGCTGGGCAGCAATTTCCGGCAGGCCAATCGCAAAAGTAACAAACAGGCAAACACCTGCTGAGTCAACCAGTCCGGTAAGATCCTGAAATGCTTTAAGCAGGGCTGCTTTACCCTCAGTGGCATCCGGATCAACTTTTTCGGGTATTCCCAAAACTTCCGGTGAAGTCATATACCCGCGTACATGACAACCACCCCGATTGGAAGTGGCATAATTCAGGCCTATACCCTGCTGCCCGCGCGGATCATAGGCCGGCATTTCCTGTTTCTTCGCAGTCATGGAGTATTCCGGATAACCATATTTTTCCGCCAGACGATAGGAACCTTCTGCCAATTCATCTCCAAAGCCCTCCCGGTAGGCGGTTTTGGTTACCATATCAACCAGTACTGCTCCATCTCCCCAGCGCAGGGGTGCTGCTGTACCAGGTATAATTCCTTTTTCCATCATTTCAGTGGCACAGGCAATGGTGGCTCCAAGAGTGATCGGATCCAGGCCCAGTTCATTACACAGGAAATTAGCCTTACAAATAGCTTCAAAATCATCAATGTTCAAATTTGACCCAAAAGTCCAGGTAGCCTCGTATTCGGGCCCTTCCCCAGCACTCTTGAAGGGTCCTTTAGGAATATCAGTTACCCGGCCGCAGCCAATACAACAGCCAAAACAGCCTTTATTTCTTACCAGATATTTTTCCGCCTGATATTCTCCGGATATTTTTTCAGCATTGGGAAAAACTGCAGCTTCGCTAAAATTCTTGACTGGCAAACCGCCATGTTCATTTAAAATATTGACCAGAATATTAGTTCCATAAGCCCCCAGACCTTCTCCGGTAACCGGATGTTCACGGAGCTTACGGCGGGCATCTTTGGCCGCTTCAATAAATGCCTGCGGGTCTTTCACCACTACACTGCCTGTCCCGCGAACTACAATCGCTTTGAGGTTTTTGGAACCCATAACTGCCCCTACCCCTGAACGACCGGCAGCCCGGTGATATTCATTCATAATACAGGCAAACTTAACCAGGTTTTCTCCGGCCGGTCCAATACATGCTACCTTGGCTTCCTCATCAGTTGCTGCTTTAAGCAAGTCGGTAGCAGTATAAACATCCTGACCCCACAGTTCATCAGCGGGGCAAAGTTTTACTTCATTATTATCAATCCAGAGATAGACCGGACTTGGTGAACGACCTTCAAAAATAATTCCATCCCAGCCGGCATATTTAAGTTCCGGTCCAAAAGTACCGCCGGAATTGGAGGCTGCAATTGTTCCATTTAAAGGCCCTTTGGTAACAACATTGTAACGCCCGGCTGAACTGGCGAAAGTTCCCGTGAGCGGACCGGTCATGAAGACTATTTTGTTTTCAGGACTCAAAGGGTCTACCCTGGCGTCAACTTCTTCCACAAAATATTTAGTACCCAGTCCACGAGCACCAATAAATTTCTCCGCGTATTCTTTATTCAGAGGTTCTGCAACTACAGTTCCAGCAGTAAGATTAACTCGTAGTATATTACCCATCCATGCAAACATACTTATCTTCCCTCCTCCATAACCTCACGGAATTTTTGGGCTGTTTCCCGGCGTTTGTTAAAATTGGCGCTTTTAGCTTCCCGATAGGAAATGGCATTTGACGGACAATATTTCACACACTCCGGGTCCCCTCCGCAAAGGTCACACTTAATTATTAAATCATGATCGGCATCATAAAAAGTAGCTCCAAATGGACAGGCAATAGTGCACATTTTACAGCGCAGACAAGTGGAATGATTAACAATTTTGGCTCCGGTAGCAGCGTCAACACTAATGGCACCTACCGGACATACTTCCATACAGGCCGCCACACTGCACTGCTGGCAGACCGCCGGGAAGGAAAAGCCAGTCTTTTCAAAGGCGAC
The DNA here is from genome assembly GCA_028698695.1 of Syntrophomonadaceae bacterium. Taxonomy (GTDB): domain Bacteria; phylum Bacillota; class Syntrophomonadia; order Syntrophomonadales; family Syntrophomonadaceae; genus JAAYBS01. The sequence goes on from JAQVWB010000050.1 coordinate 2,341, forward strand.
AATTGAGATACGGGAACGCAGGGGATTAAACTCCTCGGTATGGACAAACGAACAAATCAGTTCGCAACTGCGACAACCGGTACACTTTTCCGGTTCAACAAAAAGAACTTTGCTCATACATTCCTGATTCCACCCTGCACGGGCAAACCAGCTCTCACTCTCCTTTTGCTTAAATTAGAGGGCATGCAAAACGATTAATTTCCAACCACCCTGGTCATTATTCTTAAACAGTCAGTAACTAAACGCTTCGTTTCCCCTCTGATAATAAACCACGCAATTATCGTGCCATCCCCGGAGATAAAGCATAGAAAAAGGGTGCCAGTTGCAATTCCGGCACCCTATGGCATACACATCATATATTCTCTGTTCGTAATATTGTCACATACCCGTCTTAATTGTAACGCCCTAATCACACTCGGGTTACACCACTGTTACACTTCTGAAACCGTTCGATGCTCAAATCCAATAAATCTACCATGCAAATCTCATCGCGAAGATCTGATTCCCGCTGTAGAAGCAGCTTAATTACTTCCGCCGCCTGCATACTGGCAATGGTTGCTGCAGTAAAAGACAAAGTTCCCTGTTCCTTTTCGATTCCCTGCCGGTTTGTATCCCCATATAAATAATGCAAGCTATTGTCTCCGGGCATTATCACGGTAATATGACCATACCATCCGCCTACTGCTCCATGAACCAAAGGGATAGCCGCCTGGGCACACGCTTCGGCCAAGGCCATGCGGGCAGAAACATTATCCAGTGCGTCTACCATTACCTGCTGCTGTTTGAACAATTCCGGATTACTATCCTCCCAGCGCGATGCAAAGGTTGCTAATGCAACAGCCGGGTTAATCGCCTGAATATACTCCCGGCATACCTCCACCTTGCTCAAACCCAGATTGGCATAGCTGGAAAACAACTGCCGATTCAGATTGCTTTCACTGAATACATCCGGATCCCATACGCTGATATGACCAACCCCCATGCGAGCCAGATGATTTATTACATATAACCCCAGACCCCCGCAACCACAAATTCCCACACGTGCATCCATAAGCTTTAGCTGTTCTTCCGGGCTTATGGCCTTTATATTACGTACATAGCGCCGGGGTACCAGTCCTTCCCGCAAACGTTCTTTTTCTATTTCCTGAGGAGACAGCCTTTTTTCTCTGGAAATATTCAGTATTTCCTGCCATTCATCCTGAAGCGGGTCATGAGCTGTCATTTTAACCACCCCCAACCATAGGAAAAATAGACAGGATATCTCCTTCCTTCAAGACCTCCTCAGCAGTAGTAGCCAGGCCATTAAGAAAGACGACTCCTAATTCCTTGCGCGGAATTCTCAGATGATCAATAACCCCGCCTACTGTACAGTCTTCATTAAGCTCCATATCTCTTTCCCGGAAACGTCCCTTACGAAAAGTAGCAAACAGTTTAACCTTAACCCGCATCTTTTCAGCTCACCTCCGTACCAGAGCTTTTTTATTGCTTAATTATGCCTGCCATGATTACAATTTGGTCCGTGATGGTGGTGACTATGACTGCAATTGTCATCACAGCAATGATGAGCATGGCCTTCGGGTCTGATACCGGCCTCATCCAACTGCGTGATAACCTGTTTACGAACCGAGGCCAGATAAATTCCATACAGTTTTTTCTGTTCAGCCAGTTCCTCTTCCGAAAGTCCCACCGTTTTCTTTCTGGCAGCCAATTCATTTATGCGTTTGATTAAATCTTCCGTTATCATCAACTACACCTCGTTTATTTAAAGTTAAAACTGTAACCTTCTTATCTTTAGCTTTCTTATTTCAATTTCATCATAGCATTCAGTAAAAATTACAGCAAACTGATTAACAGTTCCCCTGATACGCATAAATTTCCGCCCAACCATAGATGCTACTTATTAAAAGGACTTGAAAGGAGGGCGTTTTATGAAAACGCTATGGAAAGGTGCCGTAAGTTTTGGTCTGGTCAATATTCCGGTAAGCATGTATGTGGCTACCGAAAACAAGGACCTCAAATTCCATTACCTGCATCAGGAATGTATGGCCCCGGTTAATTACAGAAAAGTTTGCTCAAAGTGTGAAAAAGAGCTAAAAGCTGATGAACTGGTTAAAGGTTATGAATTTCAAAAAGGCAGTTATATTATCATCAGCGAAGAAGATTTGGCCCGTATTCCTCAGGAAAACACCAAAACCATTGATATTCTGGATTTCGTAAAACTAGAGCAGGTTGATCCGATTTATTTTGATAAAAGCTATTACCTCGAACCCTCTTCAGGCGGTGATAAAGCCTATACTCTGATTGTCGAAGCTATGCGCAAAACCGGCAAAATTGCCATTGCCAAAATCATTATCCGTTCCAAACAATCTCTGGCCGCTCTGCGTGTAATAGATGACCGGTTGGTCATGGAGACTATTTTTTATCCTGATGAAATCAGGTCTTCCGCCGCCCTCAGCAGAGGAGTTGCCCTGGAAAAGCTGCATGATAATGAAATTAAAATGGCAGTGGATTTAATTGAGAACCTGTCCATTGATTTTGACCCTGCCCGTTACGAAGATGATTATCGTCAGGCATTATGGGAAATGATTGAAGCTAAAATTGCCGGTCAGGAATTTGTCAGTCCGGCTCCCGAACCTCAGGGGGGTAAAGTAGTTGACCTGCTGGAAGCCCTGCAAGCCAGTGTGAAACTGGCCGAAGAAAAGAAAGTTTCAGAAAACAAGAAGAAAAAAACTGCCCGGGGCAAACAGGTCAAAACCGGTACTTAATATGGAAAACCTGCTTAAAAAATATAAAGCCATGGAACCAATTAAGCGAGATGATGTTTTTGACCGTGAAGATTTTCTCTACCAGATAAAGTGGGATGGAGTACGAATTCTGGCCGGAATGGCAGACTCAACCGTATCCTTAATAAACAAAAGGGGCAACTCTAGAACCGTCCAGTTTCCCGAACTACAAACTCTCCCCGGACTCGTTGCTGCCGACAGCGCCATATTGGATGGAGAAATCGTGGTATTACGCGATGGCAAACCCAGCTTTCCGGCAGTTATGCAAAGGGACCGAACCACAAATCCGGCAGCAATTAATATGCTCACTGGAACGCTGCCGCTTGTCTACATGGTATTTGATATTTTGTATCTGAATGGCGAAGACTTAAGAAACCAACCTCTGTCAAAACGTATCGATTTGCTGCCACAATTATTTACCGACCAGGATTATCTGTTCCAGGTACAAAGTTTTCCTGAGGGAAGCACTCTTTTTGAAGCGGTAAAAAATGCTGATCTGGAAGGTATCGTAGCCAAGCGTAAAAACAGCTTATACAGGCCGGGCAAACAGCATGAGGATTGGTACAAAATAAAATGTTTGCGCCATCAGAATTGCCTGGTTGGAGGCTATACTTTACGTGGGCAGCAGGTAAACTCTCTGCTGCTGGGTGTATTAAGGGAGGGTAAACTGAGTTTTGCCGGTAAAGCAGCCAATGGTCTGAATACCGGACAATGGCAAGTGCTTTCCCGGGAACTGCCCGGCCTTAGAATACGCCAATCTCCGTTTGCCGACTCCAACCCCCCCAATGCTTGTTTCATTAAGCCCCAATTGGCGGTGCAGGTTGAATTCCTGGAGTGGACCGATTCCCTGCAGTTCCGTTTTCCGGTTATAAAATCATTTATAAATGCTGCTGCATCAGATTGCAGTGTATAAGGAGGAAAATTGAAATGGCACACGCAGGAACTCTGGAAATTGCCGGACAGGAGATAGCGCTCAGCAATCTTGATAAAGTGCTTTGGCCTGAAACCGGTTATACCAAAGGAGACCTGATTGATTACTATATTGCTGTCTTTCCGTTTATAACCCGGCATCTCAATCAACGTCCGCTGGTATTTACCCGTTATCCAAACGGGATTCATGAAAAATCATTTTATCAGAAAAATGCTCCGGAAAACCTTCCTGATTGGATAAAAACCTTTCCCTGGGCTGACAGCAAAGGTAATACCAAAAATTATATCCTTGCAAATTCCGCTGCTGATCTGGCCTGGCTGGCTAATCTGGCTTGTATTGAAATTCATCCCTGGCTGTCACCAATCAACCATATTGAATATCCTGATTTTATAGTATTTGACCTTGATCCCAGCGAACATAACTCTTGGGAAGAAATCGTTACTGTGGCCAATCTTATCAAACAGATAATGGATCGGCTTGACCTTGAAGTATACACTAAAACATCGGGGTCAATGGGTCTGCATATATATCTACCCGTTGCAGGTCGTTATACTTACTCCCAGGTGCGTAACTTCGGACAGGCAATCGCCGCCATGATATGCAAAACAGTCCCGGATATTGCTACTGTTCAAAGATCCGTACAACAAAGAGGACCGCGCATCTACATTGATTACTTGCAAAACGGGCTGGGCAAAACCGTTTGTGCCCCTTACAGTGTGCGTCCCAGTCCTGCCGCCACGGTTTCGGCCCCGATTAAATGGCAGGAACTAAGCTCCATAAGGCCAACCCGGTTTACGATTAAAACCATGCCGGAACGCCTTTGGCAGCATGGTGACCTGTTCAGTGAAGTATTAAGCAACCATCAGGAATTGGAAAGGGCTATAAAGTCTCTGGGTATTTAATAGATTTCCATACGGTTACGTCCATTTTGTTTAGCCTTGTACAGAGCATTATCAGCTTGCTGAACCAGGCTGCTGACATTAGTTTGCTCCCCGGTTTTAAAACAGGTCAATCCCAAACTAATAGTGACTGCAATATTGTTATCCTGAAACTTTATAGCCTGTTGTTCAATATTGTTCAGAATACGCCGCCCAATCTGCAATGCTTCTTCCTCTGAACATCCGGGCAGTACCAGCAGAAATTCTTCTCCTCCATAACGGCCTGCCGCATCATATAGACGAATATTATTTTTAATCCTTTGTGCTACTTCTACCAGTACTGCATCCCCAGCCACATGTCCATAGGTATCATTTACTTTTTTAAAATGATCAAGATCTCCCATTATTATGGCCAGATCACTATTCTGACGGCAGGAGCGTTCCAATTCCTGTTCCAAAATCCGCAGTATTTCACCATGATTAAGAATCCCGGTCAGCGGATCATGCTGAGCCTGATAACGCTGTAATTCCAGAGCCTCTTGCAATGATTGCTGTAATTCCAGAATCCGTGCCCCTATGCGCAACCGCACCTCCAACTCCTGAGGCATAAACGGCTTGGTAATATAATCATCGGCTCCGGCATTTAATCCATCTACAATATCCTCTTTGCTATCACGACTGGTCAGCAGGATAATGTAATGATAGCTGCTCTCACTTTTTTCACGCAGACATCGACACAATTCCGGACCATCCATACCGGGCATCATCCAATCTGCCAATACCAGACGCGGCGCATCATCTTCCTGCAGTATTTGCCAGGCCTGGTCACCATCTGCAGCCTCGACGGCCTCAAAACCCCATTTAACTAACAGGGCCCTTACCACCTTGCGGGATATTTGATCATCGTCAGCTATCAACACTTTCATATGTTAGCCTCCCATCCCGGTTCTATCATTAACCTCCATACCCGAAGGACATGTACGCCTCCCGCCTTACACCTTACCCCTCACTCCATCTATCAAGCATCTCACTAATTATTGCCAGGATATCCAAGCAGGCCTGGTCATCAAGGGCAGCTGCCTGCTGATCCAGATTAAAAAACTGTTCATACAACTCCTGCAGACGCAAAGTACCGGCAGAGCCTTTCTGCTGATGAGCCAGACTCTTTAAAACGGTAAAATCACCGTTATTTAAAGCTTTTTTCATCTGCTCCATTGTTTCCGGCAGTTTGGACCATAATTGCTCATATAACTCCCGGCAGTCTTCTTCCTCCAGACCACTATCCTGTATAAATATTTGCATAGCTTTTTCCAGCATATCCGGTAACTGTTCAGCATTTTTCTCTTTATCAGCCGTATAGCGTTCAATAATATCAAGCAGCAACTTAAAATCGACCGGTTTGCTGATATAATCATCCATCCCTGCCTGTAAGCATTTTTCCCGGTCGCCTTCCATGGCATTGGCGGTCATGGCCACAATCGGAGTATGTCGTTTGCCGCCTTCCCAATCCCGTATACGCCTGGTTGTCTCATAACCATCCATATCCGGAATCTGACAATCCATAAAAATAAGATCGTAATCTTTTTCCTGTACGGCTTTTAGAGCTTCCAAACCACTGGCGGCAATATCACAAAACATATTATACTTGGCCAGCATCTTAACAATAATCTTCTGGTTCATTTCATTATCTTCCACCAGTAAAAACCTGTTTGGAACAGGTACGGGGTTTTCTCTGGAAGTATAGCGGGTTACTATGGAATCCTGAACTGCTTCTTCCTTTAATCCCAGAACAATGGCTACACAGTCCAGCAGTTCATTTCTTTTCACCGGTTTAGTTAAATAACCAGTAAACCCACATGCGCTGGCAAAATCAATATCTCCCCGTTGGGCGATGGAAGTCAGCATAATTAATCGGATTTCCCTTGAAGAAGGTATTGCCTGCAGAGCCATGGCCAGGTCGCAACCAGTCATACCCGGCATTTGAAAATCAATTATAGCTGCATCAAATTGTTTCCCGGATGCAGATGCCAATATCATATTGACTGCTTTTTCCCCTTCGTCACACTCCTCAATCTGACACCCGCTTTCTTCCAGATAAGCACGGATAATTTTTCGATTACTGGCATTATCATCAACTACCAATATTCGCCTGCCTGTAAGTTGGGCGTATTCATAAGTATCCACACACAGTTCATCAACAGGTCTGAATCTGGCCGTAAAACTAAATTTGGAACCTTTGCCCAACTTGCTCTCTACAGATATCTCACCTTCCATTAGATGCACCAGTTCGTTGGTAATCGACAGTCCCAGACCGGTGCCTCCGTATTTACGTGTAGCGGAATCATCCACCTGTGAAAAAGGAGTAAACAGCTTATGCATATCAACTTCAGCTATACCAATTCCAGTATCGCTCACTTCAAATAGAATTTCGACTTGTTTTGCATCAGCCTGCAACATCTCAACTGTAACCAGAATTTCACCTTGATGTGTAAACTTAACTGCATTGCTCATTAAATTATTCAAAACCTGCCTCAACCGTGCCGGGTCTCCTATCAGTACTTCCGGCACATTGGATTTAATAAGCATATTAAGCTCCAGACCCTTTTCCCTGGCCCGGGGTGACTGCAAAGACACTGCATCTTCTACTGCACTTCTCAGCCGGAATGGTATCTCTTCCATTCTGAGTTTACCAGCTTCAATTCTGGAAAAATCCAGAATATCATTAATGAGATAAAGCAACACTTCCGAAGCCGACTGAGCCTCCTGCACATAATCCAGTTGTTCAGCAGAAAGTACGCTTTCATTTAACAAGCTCAAAAAGCCTATTATTCCATTCATCGGAGTTCGAATTTCATGAGACATATTAGCCAGGAAAGCTGATTTTGCCTTGTTGGCAGCTTCAGCAGCCTCTTTGGCCTTGGCCAGTTTCATTTCCATCTTGCTGCGCTCGATGGCCTCAGCAATACTAATACTGAATGCTTTTAAGATGGAAAACTCATCTTCGCTCCATACTCTCTCGGTTTTATACTCATCAAAACCAATATAACCCCAGAAGATTCCTTCAACATAAATTGGTAATACCAGTATGGACATTATCCCCTGTTCTTTCAAAAGTTCTTTATCCGGTCCCTCTTTAAAATCCTTAACTAATCCCCTGATAACCTGCCCCTTTATCAAAGGATCCAGAAATCCCTTAACTGCTTCAAAGGGGATATTTTGCAGCTCCGGATTCTCAATTTGAGGTTTAGTGACTCCCGAGTTCCACTCCATTTTTTGACTGGTATATGACTGTCCGTCTTCATAATGGTTTTCAAACAAATACACCCGGTCCACTCCGGTAGCCTCTCCCAGCAATACCAGACATTTATTAATCGCATCATAAAAATCGCTGTTTACCAGTAATTCATTAGTAGCAGCCGAAATATTGGTCAGTATCTTCTCTTTAAACATTAACTGCTTCTGAACACTTTTTCTTTTAGTGATATCACGGGTTACTCCAATTAATCCCATTACTTCTCCGTGCTCATTATAAAAGGGGGTTTTTACCGTCTCCACCTCCATCAATGAGCCATCCGCCAAGGTAATAGTCTCCTCGTTTATACAAGTCTCATTGGCCATCAGCATTTCGCTATCTTTATTGACAAAAAATCTAGATCGGCAGAGCAACACGTCTA
>JAQVWB010000255.1 GCA_028698695.1 Syntrophomonadaceae bacterium
AAATTAACCAAAAATAGGTGTTATCATGCGGAAACTGTCAAAGGAATTGAAGACATGCCCTAAAATCATGATTATTCGATTAACAACATTATATATGAAGGAAGGAAGGTATTCAAGCCTTAAGGAAGCGATTCTAAGGTCTCAAACAGAGATTGTCTCCATTAAAGCTGCTAATAAATTTTATGAATCTTGTAATTATCACTTAAGCTTAATGACTCAGTTGGCACCGCTGTTACTATTCCGCCAATTACTTCTCCGTCAATAATAATCGGAAAAGAAACAGCATAGTATTCAATCCCTATAACTTCGGCACCGATTATTTCCTTTACTTTTTTGCCTGTGTGAATAGTCTGATATGCCGCAGAACCAGATACAATAGCATCACCTTCTTTTACGGGCAAGCTGATTGCTATACCATGTTTAATAGTAATATATTTCTCGCGATCAAATAAAGCAACAAAGGCTTTCCCGAAATTAGCATCATGAAGCATATCAACGATTTGTTTAAAATGTTCAAGCATATTTTTTTCCCCCATTAACCAATCCGGGCGTAATAAAGTTATTTTACAGACGTACTTAAATATACTGTATCCCCTCATCATATACCGTCACGGTTTCCAGTCCGTCTTGAGTTACCAGGTAGGTATTTTCGATTCCCGCAGCACCGTCCGGGAAGGTAAATTTGGGTTCCAACGCGAAGACCATACCTGGCTCCAGCGGCGTTGTGAATCCGCGTCCGATTACCGGCAATTCATCTAGTTCAATGCCAACGCCGTGACCGACAAATGCCAATGGTGTCGGGTAACCTGTAAAATGCTTGGCAAACGGACTTTGATCAGCTATTTGCCGCGCCAAATCGAAAAGCTTCCCACACGGTACCCCTGGCTTGGCCAGTTTCCGGATCTGTTTCAGGATTTCGATTGCTACTGCATAGGCCTGCACCAGGTGGTCAGGTAGTTTCCCTATGCAAAAAATCCTGGTCTGGTCCAATATGTATCCATCGCAGATAAAGCCGACATCCACTAATATAGACTCATTCCGGCCAATCAGCTTATCGCTGGCGCCCTGCGCGAACGCCGGGCCGACCCCTTTGCCTCCAACCGCTCCCCAGAAATAGCTGGGATCAGTATTTTGCCCGGATACGACATGCGTTTGAACCAGATCCTGATTGAATCCTCGTATTCTGCAAAAACCAGGGTGGCCCTTCTCCCGGAAAAAAGCGTCAACCATCGCGGCAACTTTCAGTTCCGACATACCTTCGCGTAAATTTGCCTTGACAAAAGAAAATAATTCAGTGTGTACCTTGGCTCCGTCTCTGATTATTTCCACTTCATAATCCGATTTGACCATACGTACTGTGCGGATTAAAGAACTGACATCAACAATATTAGCCGGTTTCACGAGCTTCTGATAGCGTATATACGTGTTTGCGGGCAACACATCCAGCTCAAAGCCCAGGGTTTTAAAGCCACTGTAGCCATATGACTGAAGAACATTAAACAGCTCCTTAAGGCTGTCCAGGTAGACTATATTGTCCAACGAGGACTCTTCCCTGGCCCGTTCATAGCTCTTTTTCACCAATAGTACCGGTTTGCCCTCTGCCGGAATAAAAAGGTGGGATTGCTGGATAGTCCCGCTAAAGTAATAGAGGTCAGCGTTTTGAACAAATATTACCCCGTCGATATCCTGTTGTTTTAAGAGTACTTGCAGCTTAGCAACCCGTTGATCCAACTCTGTTTTCGGAGTATAGCGCATAATATGATTTCCTTCCTTTAGAATTAATACAGCTTACCTGAATTTGCATCCTCAAATCACTTAATTTTGTATTCCAGCCCACCACTGCGATACCAATTTTACCAGGCATATTTTACTGGGCATACTATTTTGATATTTCTACATTTTTCCCTCATATCCTTCCTTGTAAGCAAAATAATCTATTTCATCTTTTTCAAAGTTGTAAAAAATTAACTTAAAATCGGAAAATTAACTCGCAGACGCCGAGGCAGAAAATCCTCACCCTCCTTAATTAATATCTTGTCTCGACAGTACTATTCCTGGCATCTCAGTACTATATTATTTACAAAAATTGGTTAGAAAATGAAGAAGTCACCTGCGAGATTGTAAGATAATGCCGCTAATCGGCGTACTGCTCCAGATAATACTCAATATAGTATAACTTCTTCTTTGGTTAAACAGACTCCCGTTATGTTATATAACTTGTTAGGAGCTGAGCGGATGAAATGCTAGATCCGCATCCATGTAGGTGGCACCTTCAATAACACCAATACAACTAAGCTAATCAATATCGCAATTATTACAGTCGCCGTAAAATAATTCTTCGATTTAATTGCCCTCTCTCTTGCCTCTTCCATCATTTGATCAGGAATCATCTTGTTAATTATTGCAATACCTAACGGAACAAGCACCAGGTCATCAAGAAAACCTTGAATTGGAATAAAATCGGGGATTAAATCAATGGGACTTAATGCATATCCTACTACGAGTACAATAAACATTTTCACATACTTCGATAATCTTGGATCTCTATATGCAAAGTAAAGGGCCAATCCGTCCGATTTTAGTTGTTTCGCCCGTCGTTTTAATTGAGTTATATTCATAGGAAGCAGACAACCC
>JAQVWB010000256.1 GCA_028698695.1 Syntrophomonadaceae bacterium
TTTGATGGCTGAAAATAATATTTTACCTGAGTACAATTATTTAATTGTTGACGAAGCCCATAGCTTTGATCGGGAATCATTTGATAAACTATCCTGCCGTTTTTCTTATGATGATACATTGATGGCACTGGAATCTTTATATAGCCATTCCGCTCGTTACGAGAAAGGATATTTACAACTACTAAAAGGTCGCTATCCGGAATGGGCAGCCCTGATGGTTGAAACTGGATTATTAATTGATAAAGGCATTGCTTTAACACAAAAGATATTTAGTCAACTGAGCAGATTTTTACCGGGAGAAGGTGAGTATGCCCGCGTACTCAAATCTATGGAACTTGATGAACCGCCATTCCTGACTGCACTTGAATATTACCGGGATTGGCAAAGTAATCACCACTTGATTATCAAACAGTTAAACAAATTAAAAGAAGAATTAAGTGGAAAAGAAGAAGAGGGAGAATTAGCCTCTTATGGACGGCTGTTACATGAATTATCAGAGCAGGCCTTTTTAATAATGGAAGAGGATATTAATCTCAATGACCGTATAATTTGGCTGGAGTATAGTCATGGCCAAGTATCAACCATTTGTTCATCTCTGGTCAAAATTGGGGATACATTACAAGAAAAATTATATCAGCATCTCGATAGCCTGATTATGGTTTCAGCAACATTAACTGTTGAAGAAAAGTTTGATTATTTTATTAATAAAATTGGATTAACTGACGCCATGCAGGATTCACGCGTAAATACCTGTTTAAAACCATCGCCTTTTGCCTATGATGATAATGCCTGTTTATGTTTAATACCTGAAATTTCTACTGACAGCAATAAATTTAATAATGATATCTGTGAGATATTGTCCAATATTATCTCTTCCGGTCAGGGAAAATCAATGGTACTTTTTACATCCCGCAAGCAGATGCAGCAAGTGGCACAATTAATGCGTCCTCTTTGCCAACAGTATAGCTGTCCGCTATTTGTACAGTATGAAGACGGGGAGTCCGGCGCCGTATTAAATAATTTTATCGAGGCTTCACATGCAATGCTAATGGGAGTTGATACCTTTTGGGAAGGAATAGATTTAAAAGGGGATTTGCTTAATTGTATTGTGATGGTAAAATTGCCTTTCCGACCGCCATCAGAGCCCTTCAGTTATGCTTCCGATTTATTTTGCCAGCTAAAAAGGCAAAACGGTTTTAAACATTTCCTGCTGCCCGACGCAGCAGTTCGGTTCAAACAGGGGATTGGCCGATTAATTAGAGGTGAAGATGACCGTGGTTTAGTAGTATTACTGGATAACAGAATTATCAATATGCCATATGGCCAAGTATTTATTAACAGTTCACCCATTAAAAATCTGGTAACCGTTAAGAAGGGTGAATTACAGGAGTTATATCTATCCTGGCTTTAAATTGAAAGTAGCCAGAAACAAATAATAATTAATAATCTTAGTAACTTTTTTTCACCACTTTTCATAGTATGAACTATAAGTTTCAGCTACCAATGAAAAGGGGGAAATAGCCAGTGAAAATCATCTATATTAAAATACCCGGTGTTCTACGTAATATAATTGCCAAAGTATCCGGCAAATAATTAGTTAACATATTACGGCAGGATAATATAGCTTTATTTTGCTAAAAGGTTTTGATTAAAGCCGGGGAGGTAAGGCTTATGCCCAATATTAGACTTATTACCGGGCTATGCCTTATTGTATTGGGATTACTATGGGTATATTTATCATAGGATTGAAGCCGGAAATTACCGGCTTTAATTTTTTATTTATTCCTATCCGTTTATATCACTTAAACCCAATCCCAATATTCCGCCTAATCCTCCGGCTACAATACAGGTAGTCAAGCTGTACAATAATCCTCCCGGACTGATTAATGATGTATCAAAGGCCAAAGTAGCTATCAGCATTACTATAAAGAAAGCTATTCCCATACTGATACCTCTAACCAGACCTTTACTGCCATAATGCCTGCTGACATAACATCCCGCCCAGAATATGCTTAATAGAACAATTAGTTTGCCTATTAGCGCCATAGAAGTATCCGGAATCGATGAATAATAAACTATAGTCCCTGCAAAAATGCATAAGACCAGGGATATGGCTATTGCTTTACTTATTGCCATTATTTCGACAGAGCCAGGTTTATTCATGACTACACACCTCCTTAAAAACAAAAATATGAATTTAATAACGCAAATAGTACTTATTCAATCAGGAAGATTTCATCCAATAATCTGCCTAAAACTTATTTTATGAACATAGATATATGTAAATTAAATGGAAAGTGATGGCTGTTAGTGTGTATGAAATCTTAATCTGGAGTTGTCTGGCCGGGATAGCAACAGTTCTGGGTGCCATACTGTTATTTTTTCGTCAGGAATGGAGTAATCGTGTTCTGGCTTCTTTTTTACGCCTGGCAGCAGGGGTCATGGTCGGGGTGGCCGTCTTTGATCTGTTTCCATCGGCTATTGCTTATGCAGGTTTGGGAGCAGCTATATCAGGAGTCATGCTGGGTATAGTCGTTATAGCATGCTTTGATTTTTTTATTATGGCAAGAGTTTACCCCGGGGATAGTCTAATGA
>JAQVWB010000257.1 GCA_028698695.1 Syntrophomonadaceae bacterium
ACTCACTTCGATAGTCTTGAATTTACCCATAGGAGTTTCTATCTCAGTGTTCACGCTAGTGATGCTTCTTTTTCTGCCGTCTGGTAAATCCCATGTGGTTCCCTTTTTTAAGGGTTCCATAAGTAGTATTTCCTGCTCGTCCTTTTTTTTGTCAAGGAAGTTCTCCCTGTAGTAAACCTCTCCCCTGAAAAAAACTCTCGTCAGTTTTCCGTCATTAACTTCACAGACATTGACAAGTACGCTCCCTCCATTGTCTATCCTTTGCTGTACCTTATTCTCTGAAGTATAATCAGGGATCACCTGATTGCTTGCATATTCATTGCCTATTCCTTCATAGATATATTTTGCATTATCTTTAATTGGAAAATAGTCTGCAACCTTTCCTATGGCTTCTTCTTGTAATACGAGCTCTGTAGCCGTTACCTGCACAGGATAGCTCTCACGAATTGTGGGCAGTATTGTAACGTCTATAATTTGACCCTCGGATAATTCAAAGTCATATTTCGCTTCTTTAAGGTCCACGCTCGCCTTGTCAAATGTTTCAAAATCAATAGTATTAACCAGAATACTATTCTCGGATACAGATTCGACTTCAGCTAAAAAAGTAATGTTGTCTTTCGTCCCACAACTCACAAGAAGTAGCGAAACCATCATGCATAACGCAATAACAAATCGCATCTTTCTTATAATCGATTTAATTGATTCCATAAAATATATCACCCCCTATTATATATTTCCAACTTAACATAGATTCATTCATCAATATGGTATACTTTTATTTATTATGTTATACTAGTTCTGCGATTTAATGCGTCGTTGTCGTATAATAAGTTTTGTGAAGGAGTAGCTTATGGAATATTATTATTGTCCTAAATGTCTTGATAAATTAGAGCGGCTTTCTGGTTGTGGGTCTGTGGGGTATATATGCAACAGCTGTAAAAATCTTATATCGAGAAAACAAATGCTCACTCTACAGGAAATGGATGAAGAAAAACGCCGCAGGCGAGAAGAATTCGGCCCCGATACCCGTTGGTAATATGAGGACAACGCAACCGTCGCTCAGTTATCACACAGGGTTCGTTGGAGCTGTGATAATATGTTCTTGAAAAGAACGGTATAATGTTGAACTGGGAAAGTTCAGCATTATACCGCTCTTTTATCTCTGTTGAGTCCAGTTTTGTTCACAGCACGGATAAAAATCCCCGCATCCAATATGATTGCCAGAATTTCCTGCTGGCTGTGTTTTGTAATCGTCCGGTAATTCATGAATGATTATCGCTCTTCCAAGTATTTCTTCCGGCTTGAATCTATCGGTATAAACGATCATAAAAGCATGACCATAATATGCCATAAGTACGGGAAGGTCGCCCGAATGAAATGGATGAGGCTGATCTGCTACTGATGCAAAGTGACCTCCTACATCATAGAATCCAGTATACCCTTCCCCGCGTATACAGGGTCCACGCTGATGAATATGAAATCCGTAGAACCCAGAAAAAGGTATACCTTCCACATCCGCTACAACCAAAGATCCTTCTAGAAACGGATAAACATAAACGTCCCCTATAAGATTATGGATTGCTGAACTGCCTATTATATGAGCACAGGCTTCTGGAGTTCTCAGCATAGTCTGAAACATTAACTGAACCGTCTGATCTATCATATGAAATTACCCCCTTTGCTATCTTTGCGATGCTATAACTTATGCCAAAGTTCCTTTTGGTGATACTATTGAATGCCAATAAAGGATTTGTTAATATTCTAAAAAAATATCCTTTTCAGAACGCCCTTTTTCTCGATATATTATCAATCAGGATACCAGGGCGTTTTGAAAAGGAGTCAGTATATATATTCCAGCTTTAAATATTTCTTCCTATGCTTTCTGATAGAAAATCAAATATCATACGTAATCATACTTTTCTATCTGAGCAATCTAGGTGGGGTCTTTAAAGGAAATCGATTCAAAAACTCTTTTAGTTGTGAATGTTTCACTGAGCTTCCTTGAACCCGCAATAACATCTCTGCCGACATAAAGGATACCCTCTGAATTTACCTTAATTCCCCATTTGATAAGTGAAATTTCTCCTCTTTCGATCTCTATTCCAGTAATGAACAATGGATGGACACAGCTCCCATCATTGAAATACAATGGTTCGCCTATATCAGGAAACATTGGTCTGTGATTGTGTCCGGCTATCAACATATTATTTGTCCTAATCGCCCACTCCGTCAATCTTTTACCTATGCGTTCCCTTTTTTCTTGATTTTGAGCAGTGCTTGTGGGATTATCAATTCCAAACATATCCAAAGGCCTCCAGAAGTAGCGGATAAGAAACCTGCTAAGCTTCCAAAGACTGCTGTTCAATAAATCCACCTGATGTCCGTGAACGAGTAGTATTTTTGTTTGATTAATCGATTTGTTCTCACTTTTGTACTCCAAGACTAAACCTTCGTGAATCTGAATGTTTTCAAACAAAGAAATCAGACTCTTCTCGCGTTTATCAAAGTGTGAATACATGTTTGATTTTACATAATTATCATTTCGTTTTACTATATCATGGTTGCCATATATTAAATATAGTCTGTCAT
>JAQVWB010000258.1 GCA_028698695.1 Syntrophomonadaceae bacterium
ACCACGGGGCAGAACAGGCAGGAAATGCAGGGTGACGCTAGTCTGGACGTCGAGGAAAAGGAGTTCATGAGCTTGATGGAGGGGGACGAGCCCTTGAAGGAAAACGAAAGGGTGGAAAAGGCGTGGGTGTTTGAGTGCACTTGAGCAGAGCAGTTTATCAATATGGGAGCCATTACAGTGAACTTTTTGTGCCGATAGGCAAACCAACTTCACCTCAAAATTACGACTTGGTAGCTGTAAACGGGATTAACGTCTATATATTTAAAGGTTCCGAAACCGAACAGGATGGGATATAAATATTATCAGGAGATCAAAGGCTGCATGTAACAGGGCTGATATCTGACAAGATTGGTTAGGGTAATGGAAAGAAAGATTTGCCACATTGGAGCGAGTAGTATTGCTACTTGCTCTTTTTATGTCTGTTTGCCGAGGTTTTTAGGAGTGATAACCAAGTCAAACTTGCTCCAGAGCGAGTTATGCATATTGCCCTGGCGACTATTGAAATGACCCATTTGTAGTACAGAATGAAAAGTTTCATTTCCCCCCCCATCTGTAACCAATCGTACAATTCATTTTCTTGAAATTTTCGACAGATACTCCTTAAATAGAAGGGTTTACTATTATAAAGACGAATGTAGATATTATTGGAAAATAACATATACGGAAAGATTAGCCAATGCCAAAGTGTAGTAATAGCTTTTTGCTCAGTTGACCTTGGCAGTTGTTTTACTCTTAGCCTTTTGCACAGTTCCTAAATTTATCACTTTTATTATTTTATAATCTTATTATTAAACGTTATTAATTCATACTGAATTACCTTTCTAAAATATTCTCTAATAATGTCTATAATGCGAATAAAACAATAGATGTGAATAATGACCGATGTTGGAAAATAAATACTTTAATTACTTTTTCGGGAGTAATCCAGGTGAAATGTTCGTTGACGTATTAGCATATATTACTACAATATATGCTATACATTCTCGTGTGAGTTTGCTTTAAGATACTCTGACGATTAAATAAACAAAGATTAGCAAAAATGAGAAACATTCATTTCATTAGAATAGAATAAAAACGGAGGAATCTGTAGTGGATAAGATCAAGTGGTGGGACGAATATGAGATTAAGGCAAGATACATTCCGACCTTCCTTTCAGTCATACCGATAGTGCATTTCTCTATAGTTTTCTTTGGAGGAATTTTTTGGGATGAGCTTTTAGAAAGCATTAGCTGGATGCTTGTAATCGCTAATTTAAGCCTCTCGTCCATCGTCATGCTTGCACTTGTTCAGTTCCAGTGCAGCCTAGGCAAGATCTGGATAGAGGAATCAGTATTCGGGAAAGGCGGCGAACGATTCCCCACGACAGATATGCTCTTATATAGTGGCAGGCTCATATCGAAGCAAAGGAAGGAACAACTGCGATGCAGAATATCTGATATCACCGTTTACACCTTCTCGACTGAAGAAGAAGAATATGCTGATCCGTCAAACGCGAGATTGCAGGCACGGGAAGCGGTAGGGCATGTCAGGGCAAAGGTCGGGCATGGCATCATGACAATCCAGTATAATATCAGGTACGGTTTCTACAGGAATCTTATTGCCGGGGTCGTCTGGGCAACCGCAGGGGCTATTGGTTGCTCTATCATGTATTTCCTTGAAAGCAGATGGAAGCCGATGAGCCTATTTATTGCATATGCCATCATTTTCCTCGCTTTATATCAGTTCAAGAGACCAATTCTTGAGAGACTGGCGTATTCATATGCAGACACCCTTTTCAATGAATATTCTAACTGCACTTAAGGAACATTTCTTTAATGTTTATAAATGATTTTTTGAAACTACAACTGCTTGGACAACGCAAAAGCGGCGTTTCCCACATGACCACAACCTCGGCTGCGATTCTTTAGCATAAAAGACAGGTATAATCGTAAGATGCAAGATTGTTGTTCTTTGATAAAATGAGCCGGAGAAGGACCCTGATAAGGAGCATGACTGACATCCAACTCATGGGCAGGCAGATCGAAGGACTTTAGGGCATTGACCCTGTGATATATGGAAGGTTTGCGCCAAGAGGTACGCGGATCCCAACGGCTATGATACTGAGATATACGTGTTGTTTAGTATTACATACACTCGTACTTCCAGTAATAGTGCTATGCCTATATCACCCAATTGGCTTAGTATTGGAATTAATCGCAGATTATTTAATCTGATGATTATCTGGCTCATTAAGCCATATTAAAATGACAATCTACAATATAGATGAAATACTGTTAATTTGTGAGGTATTAAAAGTAAATTACAAATCATAGAGGGAGGAGAATGATAATGGCTTATTCAACTGTCACATTCTTTCCGGTTGGTGAAAAGAATGGCGGAATGACACTTATAAAGCTCAATGACACGAAAAAGACCACAATATTAATCGATTGCTCAATAGGTGATGAACCGATCGCTAACTATTGCGATGTAAATCAGGAGTTAAGGGACAGGCTTCCTACGGATTCCAATAAAAGCCCCTATGTGGACGCTTTCATCCTCACCCACAGGCATGATGATCATGTCAAAGGTTTCATAAAACATTT
>JAQVWB010000051.1 GCA_028698695.1 Syntrophomonadaceae bacterium
AGGCATGTCGCTGGGGATTATGCCTATTACCGGAATACCCTTGCCATTTCTAAGCTACGGGGGCAGTGCCATGCTTACTAATCTGATTGCCGCCGGTCTTATCCTCAGCGTGAATGTAAGGGGGAAAAAACTGGTCTTTTGATGAGTGAAAAACAAAGGTTCAATTATTTATAGACGCGGATTTTCGCAGATATTTTTATTGATTAATATGGAGTAAGATTAGTCATGGTGAGTCAGGTCTAATTAAGAGTAATTTAATCAAAATATTAGAACCTGTCTGTTCCTGACTCTTTATGACTTAACCTGATTATTATAATTTTAAAATAATTAAAATACCCGTCAGGTCTAGTCAGCAAAAGTCAGCAAAAAAGTCAGGTTCTAAAATTATTCAAAATTTTCTCATTGGAAAACTTAATTCACTATAACTTAACTTATCCGTGCCAGGTTGTTACGGAAAATGGCTTCGGCTTCATTTACCATGGATGTAATTAATTCCTGGCAGGTGGTTACCTCTTTTACCAGACCTATTGATTGGCCTACCATGAGAGCAGCGTTGTCCACTTCACCGGTGGTCCAGGCGTCTTTGGCCCGCTGTCCGGATAACAGCGGTATCATCTCTTCCAGTTTCCCGCCCTTTTCTTCCAGATCCAGAACCTGTTGTGCCAACTGGTTTTTCAGAGCGCGGCCTTGCAATCCTACTGATTTACATATTAAAGTAGTATCATTTTCCTGCCGGTTAATCAATTCTTTATAGACTTTATCATGCACCGCACATTCTTTCGTGGCAATAAAGCGTGTAGCCATGAGTACGCCTTCTGCACCCAGCGCCAAGGCAGCGGCCAAACCACGCCCGTCAGCAATACCGCCGGTGGTAATTACCGGAATTTTTACTGACTCTACAATTCTGGGGGTCAGAACCATGGTAGTAACATCATCACTTAGAGGATGTCCGCCTTCTTCGATTCCGGCAGCGATGACCGCATCATATCCAAAACGCTCAATGTTTAAGGCATGACGAACTGCACCCACTTTATGCATAACTTTTACGCCGTTTTTGTGCAACATGTCCAGATATTTTATAGCTGGTTTACCTGATACTTCAATACCTTCAACCTTTTCATCAGCGCATACCTGGAAAAAGTCATCAAATATTTCTTCAGTGAAACGCATAGAGGGCAATAGGGTAATATTGACTCCAATTGGTTTGCTGGTTAGTTGACGGGCTTTTTGAATGGCTTCTCTTAGTTGTTCGCCGTTATCATAATTACAGGCAGTAATATTTCCTAATCCACCCGCATTTGAAATGGCCGCACATAGTTCCGGGGTAGATAACCATAACATTCCGCCACAGATAATAGGATATTCAATTCCAAACAATTCAGTTATTCTGGTTTTCACGGTAATCCCTCCTTTTTAAGTTAATCTTATTCTACACAATATATTACATTATTAAAATATCTAATTATAAACATTTTGATTACACTAAAAGTATACTGTGATGGTTTGGATGGAAGCTCCGTCGACGGGTCCTTCATATTTATGCATCCAAACAGAGATTCGGCTGGGGAATCATATTTTGATTGGAACAAGTTCAGGAATATTTCATCCCATCGGTTGATATATATTTAATAGTTATTTTGCTATTGACAGGTGTTGGATGGACAAAGACTGTTTTGGGGTGATAATAATGATGTTGGGAAGTTTCCGCATAAGAATGCTGGCCGTCGTAATTATAGTTGTAATTACAGGATTAATCGTTCAGTCAGGGCATAGCAGCAGTGATTATGTTCGACTGGCTTTAAATGAGTATGTTTTGAAAGATTATCATCTGCAGGAACAGGTTGCAGAGTTAGTCAGTAATTTTAAAAGAGCTTCGGAGCCGGTTCCGGTTATTAGCTTGACCTCTTTACAACCCCCCTGTCAGATTGTTGAAGTAGAGCAGGGCTTTGGCCCTTATTTAAATGAGGAGTCAAATAAACCGGGATTTTCTCCCGGGGTTAGCGTAGTGGTGGAACCTAATACTCTGGTACGACCGGTTTTATCAGGGAAAGTTATTAAATTAAACTGGGAGAAAAACGGGGGGAAAGTTTTGATACAGCATGAGCAAAACTATTTTTCTTCTTATAGCGGTTTAAAAGAGGTGTTGGTTGAGGAAGGGGACCAGATAGAGAAATTTGATATCCTGGGCAAAACTTCCAATCGCTTGTATTTTGAACTAAAGGATGCGGATGGAGCAGTAAATCCCTGTAATTTGTTTAACTAGTTATGAAGTTGGGCAGCATTGTCGGGGTAAGTATAAAAGTAAATTATTTGTTTCTGGTATTGCTGATTGTATACACAATTCTGGGACTGGGATGGGAAATATTATTAATTGTTCTGGCCGTGTTGATACATGAAATGGCACATACTCTGGTAGCTATCGGTTCAGGCATTAAGGTAACCGAGATTGAGTTATGGCCTTTTGGCGGGCAGGCCCGAGTGGAAGGATTCCTGGCTCTGGAACCGGGTAAAGAATTTTATATAGCTGCGGCAGGACCAGTCACTAGTTTATTACTGGCGGCTTTTTTTTATTTTCTGCCAGTTAACCCCAACACGTATCAGCAACTCTTTGTGGTCGTTAATCTGTTGCTGGGAATATTTAATTTGTTGCCGGCCTTGCCTTTGGATGGTGGCAGAATTCTTCGGGCAGCTATATCACCACTGATTGGCTTCAAGAAAGCAACTGCTCACGCTGCTATTTTGGGTAAAACCATAGCCATAGCACTTTTTATTACCGGATTATATTTCATTAATATTAATTTATCCGCGCTGAATCTGGCTTCCTTGAATCTGACCAGTCTTAATTTATCTGACCTTAATCTATCTGCTCTGAATCTAATCTTAGTAGCGATAATGTTGTATCTGGCGGCTCGTCGCGAAGATAAGCTGCTGAGCTATGCGTTTATGCGTTATCTGGTCAATAAAAAAGGGCAGCTGGCTCAAAAAGGCATGATGCCCGCGCGTCATTTTGTCAGCCGTCCCGATACAGAAGTAAAGGCTTTACTGGCGTTTAGCAAACCATCTTTTTATATGCTGGTGATTATTATTGATGCTGACTACGGAGCTGAGAATATGCTGGGTGAAGCCGAGCTGATTGAAGGTTTGCTGGAAAAAGGCCCGCGCGTACGGCTGCGGGATTTTCAGGTTCATATTTGACCGGGATTTATGCGTTTGGTTACTAGTTTAGAATTTATGGTAAAATAACTAATGGTGAACATTAAACCTGCCTGCAGGGAGGAAAACATGAAAGACAAGCTTTATCGTGATATATTGCCGCGGGTTAGCAAACCGGCCCGATATACCGGAAATGAATTAAATGTTATCAAAAAAGATTGGGAAACCAGCCATACCAAAATGGTGTTTGCTTTTCCTGATGTTTATGAGATTGGCATGTCTCATATTGGAGGCAAGATATTATACGGGCTCGTAAATGAAAAAACCGATCACTTAATGGAGCGCAGTTATGCTCCTTGGCCGGATATGGAATCTATAATGCGGGAAGAAAATATTCCGTTATATTCGCTGGAGTCGTTCAGGCCATTGGCTGATTTTGATATTGTGGGTTTTTCTCTGCAATATGAACTATCAATTACTAACATTCTTAATATGTTGGATTTAAGCGGTATTCCGCTTAAATCAGAACAGCGCGGGGAAGATGACCCTTTAATAGTTGCCGGTGGACCGGTAGCTTTTAATCCGGAGCCGTTTGCTGATTTTATAGATGTATTCTTTATAGGAGACGGGGAAGAAGTGTTGCCGGAGTTCCTGGATGCTTATTATAATAACCGTCATTTGGGTCGTCAGGAATGTTTAATTAAAATGGCTGCTATAGAAGGAATATATGTACCACAACTTTACAATGTTGAGTATTTTTCGGATAATACCATTAAGTCCAGACAGCCTTTATATGCAGGAATACCATCCATAATACGCAAACGCGTTGTAGCCAATCTGGATGAGGCCTATTACCCGGATAAACCGGTTCTGCCTTATATGGAAATTATTCATGACCGGGCGGTATTGGAGGTTATGCGCGGTTGTCAGCGCGGTTGCCGTTTCTGTCATGCCGGTATGGTATACCGTCCTACCCGGGAAAGGAGTATAGATACTTTATTCGGGCAGGCGCGTAATCAATTGCTGCATACCGGTTATGAGGAAGTATCCCTGGCTTCGCTGAGTACCCTGGATTATTCTGCGGTTGACCAGCTGGTAAAAGGTTTGGTGGCAGAACATGGTCCGCGCGGAGTAGGAGTGGCGCTGCCATCTTTACGCGTAGATGCTTTTTCAATTGAATTGGCCAATGAAGTACAAAAGGTACGCAAAACGACTTTGACTCTGGCACCGGAAGCTGGAAGTCAGAGATTACGCGATGTGATAAATAAGAATGTTGATACTGAGCAGTTATTATCTGCAGTTGAAGCTGCCTTCAAGTCAGGTTGGATGTCTATCAAGCTATACTTTATGATTGGTCTGCCCACTGAGAACCGGGAGGATTTGGACGGAATACTGGATTTGCTGGATGAGGTTAAAAAGGTTGGTAATCAGTATTCCCGTAGACCGGTAGAAATAAGGGCCAGTATGGCCTGCTTTGTACCCAAACCGCATACGCCGTTTCAGTGGCAGCCGCAGAACAATATTGCTGAATTGCAGGATAAAATTGCCTGGCTTAGAAGAAGTAAACGCAAGCATATAAAGCTAAGTTTCCATGATAGTCAGACCAGTTATCTGGAGGGAGTAATTGCCCGGGGCGACCGGCGACTGGGAGAAGTGATCCTGACTGCCTGGCAAAAGGGCTGCCGATTTGATGGATGGTCTGAATATTTTTCCTTTGAACGCTGGATGGATTCTTTCCATCAATGTGCGATCGAACCCGATTTTTATGTAACCAGGCAGCGCGCTTATTCTGAAATAATGCCCTGGGATTTTATAGATATCGGAGTTACGAAGGAGTTTCTGGCTGAGGAAAATGAACTGGCCATGGCAGGAATATTGTCGCCGGATTGCCGGCAGGTAGGATGTACGGGGTGCGGAGTATGTACTTCTCTGGAAGTTGACCTGGATATCCGGGGGGAGGAAAATTTTGCGCATCAGGGTTGAATATGAGGTAAATTCAGAACTGCGTTTTTTATCCAATCTGGATATGATGAATGTTATACAAAGGGCTTTACGAAGGGCGGATATTCCCTATGCGCTCAGTGAAGGTTTTAACCCGCATATCCGCTTATCTATGGGGACGGTTTTACCGGTAGGGTTATGGGGGCAAAGGGAGTATTTTGATTTGGAACTAAGTGAACGCATGAGTATTGAAGGCTTCAGCAGTAAAATGAATGCCGTACTGCCACCAACTATTGAGATTAACCATGCATGTGAAATTGAGCAGCTGACTCCGGCATTGATGAAAGTTATAAACGCAACTGCTTATGTTTTTGTTATAAATGCTGATGATGTTGATGTATCAGCATGGAGAGACCAGGTCCTGAACCGGGATATCTTAATGGTAAAAAGTCGGGGTAAGAAAAAAGGTATTGACAAAGACCTGAAGAAGGGTATTTATAAAATAGAGTTAATTAATAATGAAATGGTGACTAATATTATTATATGGGTTAGCAGTGGTGAACCGGTAAATATTCGTTATGATGAACTTTTGGATATGATGCAGCAAACGGGCTTGGATAGTAGGTTAATTATTGATGTTTACCGGCAGGGCAATTATATAAAAGTTGGGGAGCAGTTCTATTCTCCGCTGAAAAAGGTGAAGGTTTTTGAATAGGGAAATAATTGCAGAAATATATCCCTGGGAGTCCCGGGTGGCTATAGTTGAAGATGGCCGTCTGGCTGAAGTGTTCTGGGCCGATCAGGATGAAAATGTGGGTAATATTTACAAGGGCAAGGTCAAAGATATTATCCCCGGTTTGTCCTGCGCTTTTGTTGATATTGGCATGGCCAGGAATGCGTTTCTTTATGCCGGCGATGTGGGCGGGAGAGGTCAAAAAAGAAGTCGTAATATTTATGATGCCGTTAAAAGCGGACAGGAGATAATGGTTCAGGTTAAAAAAGAGGCCTTTTCCGAAAAAGGTGCCCGTGTAACCGGGGATATTACTATTCCCGGACATTATTTGGTTTTATTGCCCTGTCAAAGTGAAATCTCCATTTCGCGCAAAATTACCAGTGATAAACGCCGTGAACATTTGCGGGCTCTGGTGGAGAAGGTCAAACCGGAAAATGTTGGTCTGATTTTTCGTACTGCCTGTCTGGAGGCAGAAGATGAGGATGTTTTGGATGAATTGCAAGTCTTGCTGAAGGTATGGAATGAAGTGTTGGACCGTTTTGAAAGAAGACGTGCTCCCAGCCTGATTTATGAAGACATCGATGTGCTGGAAAGAACTTTAAGAGATTATCTGGATGCTGATATTTCTAAAGTGATCATTAATAATCATAAGCTCAAGGAAAAAATAGTGAATTATATGAATAGCAAAAAGACCACCTTTTCCTTCACAGTTCAGTTCGAGGAGGGGGATTTATTTGAAACGCACGGTCTGGAAAAGGATATCAGGCGATCCCTGCGGCGAAAGGTATGGCTGAAAAGCGGGGGGTATCTGATTTTTGACCAGACTGAGGCTATGACCGTAATTGATGTTAACAGCGGTAAGTTTACCGGAAAAGATGATTTTGAGGATACGGTTCATATATTGAATATGGAAGCTGCGGTGGAAATACCCCGTCAGCTGCGGTTACGCAGCATAGGCGGTATTGTACTGATAGATTTTATTGATATGAAAGACAAGCATCATCAGGAGGAAGTAATTTCGGTTTTACGCCGGGAGCTGAAAAAAGATAAGGCGCATACCCGCGTAATAGGTATGAGTGGTTTGGGTTTTCTGGAAATGACGCGGAAAAAATCCCGCTATGGGGTTTCCGAGTTCTTCACTGATGAGTGCACTACCTGTAACGGCCGGGGCAGAACGATTAATTTGTTTGCCATGGCTTGCGAGGTAAAGAGAAAACTTGCCAATATGGGATATGTAGAGAGTAATACCGTTGTCTGTGAAGCTAATCCGGAACTTTTGCAATATATTGAGAATGACAAAAAGAACCTTGAGTTTATTACACGTCGCACGCGCAAGCAAATAAAGCTGCAACCTGACGAGTCCCTTTCAATTTCAGAGTACAACATTTATCCCGCCCGCTAACTATAACTTCCTGCACAGTTTGTTATCGGTTCTTGACTTTTATTGAGTTAATATGATAAATTCTTATGAGGGTTGCACATTTTTATGCAACCGCACAGTTCGGGTTACTAAATGACTGCTTTCTGGTCTACCTTGAAACTGGCGAGTCTAATATAATTTGGAGGTGCATCTTATTGTATGCCGTAATTAAAACGGGTGGAAAACAGTACAAGGTTGATGAAGGCAGCGTACTGAAAGTTGAGAAACTGGAAGCGCAGCCGGGTGACCGCATTACACTTGATCAGGTACTAATGATTGGTGATGATGCCGGTGTGAAGATTGGGGATCCCCTGGTGGCTAATGCTTCTGTCACTGTACAGGTACTTGAACAGGGACGCGAAAAGAAGATAATTGTCTATAAGTACAAAAAGAGAAAGAATTATCACAAGAAACAGGGGCATCGGCAGCCGTTTACGAAGATTAAAGTGGAAAAAATTGAGGGGTAATGATAAAAGTTACTATTACCTGGCAGGGTGATTTAATTAAGCAGTTTGCTGTAAAAGGTCATGCCGGATTTGCAGAAGCAGGTGAGGATATTTACTGCGCTGGAGTTTCGGCAATAACGCAGACAGCATTATTAGGGTTACTGGAGCATTTAAGTGATAAACCGGTATATAAGCTGGAAAAAGGTTTACTGACGGTAACCTTGCCGGCGGATTTATCGCTATATGATCAGGAGAAAGCTCAGATTATACTTTCCACGATGGAAAAAGGTTTATTGTCGATTGAGCAGGGATATGCAGATTATCTTAAAGTTGATATCAGGAGGTGTTAATGATGTTCGTTTTGGATTTACAGTTATTTGCGCATAAAAAAGGTGTTGGCAGCTCCAAGAATGGCAGAGATAGCGAGTCTAAACGCCTGGGGGTTAAAAGATATGATGGACAGGTAGTTAAGGCGGGAAATATTTTGGTACGCCAGAGAGGAACCAGGATTCATCCCGGCAATAATGTTATGATTGGTGGCGATGATACTCTGTTTGCTGTCGCTGATGGCCGCGTAAAGTTCGAGCGGGTAGGCAAGACCAGAAAACAGGTCAGTGTATATCCGGTAGAACAAACGGTAACAATGTAATCAGGCCTAATTTAGAAACGAAACCCCTGGATATACTTTCAGGGGTTTTTCTCATATGAATGTAAATGGGGAGGGATAAGCTTGACAGACGATCAAATGGTGGACTTATTGCGCCGTACCCGACATGATTTTGACAACCATTTACAGGTTATCAGTGGATATCTGGATTTAGCAAAACCGGAAGAAGCTCAAAAATATCTTAAACAGATAGTTGCAGAATTGGCAACTGAAAGAATTATCTTTGAATCATGTTCGGGAGAAGCAGCTTTATATTTCTATGACCAGTTAATAAGAGCCCGGGACATAGGAATAGCAATTAAGTACCATCGTCTGCAAGTCAATAATATTAACCATCTGCAAACCCATGATGAACCATTTAATAGTTTGAAGGAAGCAGCGGCAAGATATAATCACCGGGGAGATAACCTAAAGGTTAATGTAACCGTAATAGAAGAAGAAAACAGTTCATTAATAGTGGATGTTGCTGTGGAGGATATAGAATAAAACCCAAGGAGTAAACATATGTTTATTGACCACGCTAAAATTTATGTCAAAGGTGGCGACGGGGGCAACGGGGTAGTAGCTTTTCGTCGTGAAAAGTATGTGCCGCTGGGGGGACCATCCGGAGGAGATGGAGGTCGCGGAGGACATGTAATTTTTGTTGCTGATGAGGGGTTAAGTACCCTGATGGATTTTAAGTATAAAAAGCATTTCAAAGCTAAACGCGGCAGCCACGGTCAGGGAAAAAACATGCATGGAGCCGGTGGGGAAGATCTCATTATTAAAGTACCGGCGGGAACTGTAATCCGGGATGA
Organism: Syntrophomonadaceae bacterium; assembly: GCA_028698695.1. Lineage (GTDB taxonomy): Bacteria > Bacillota > Syntrophomonadia > Syntrophomonadales > Syntrophomonadaceae > JAAYBS01. The sequence continues at coordinate 9,158 of JAQVWB010000051.1, forward strand.
TGATACCAATCAGGTAATGGCAGACTTGATTGAACCGCAACAACAATTAATAGTTGCCCGCGGTGGGCGCGGAGGAAAGGGCAATGCCCGTTTTGCCACATCAGCCAATAAAGCTCCCAGTGTAGCTGAGAATGGAGAACCGGGAGAAGAACGCTGGATTCGTCTGGAACTCAAGCTGTTAGCTGATGTAGGTCTGGTTGGATTTCCCAATGCAGGCAAATCGACTTTGATATCCCGTATGTCAGCTGCTCGGCCTAAAATTGCCGATTATCCTTTTACCACATTAGTTCCCAATTTGGGGGTTGTGGTAACAAAAAACAAAGATGCCTTTGTGGTAGCGGATATTCCCGGACTGATTGAAGGTGCCCACGAAGGTGCAGGGCTGGGACATGATTTTTTGCGTCACGTAGAAAGAAACCGGGTGTTGTTATATGTGTTGGATACTGCAGAAACCGAAGGTCGGGATTGTTTGCAGGATTATGAAACCCTTAAGGGGGAATTGCATAAATATCGACCGGAACTTTTGCAGCGGCCCAGTATAATAGCAGCCAATAAAATGGATTTGCCTGAATCAGCTGATAACCTGGAGAAATTACGTCAGGCTCTGCAGGTTGAGGTTCATCCCATTTCAGCCGCTACCGGCCTGGGAATTGAAGAATTGATAGAAAAAACCTGGCAGCTATTGGCGCAAATACCCCGTGAAGAGTTTATTGCCGGAGAAGAAGCGGTTATACATCGCTTTGAAGACGAACAACCGTTTACTGTGGAAATAGTTGATGGGGTTTATGAAGTCAGCGGCAAACGAATTGAAAAGCTGGTTGCCATGACAAAATTTGATCTGGAAGAAGGTTTGCAAAGATTTCAGCGAACTATAGAAATAATGGGTTTGGAAGACGAACTGAAGCGTCGGGGGATAAGAGAAGGAGATACCGTGCGCATCAAGGACTTGGAATTTGATTACAGTGAATAAAGTTGAGGGGAAGCAATATGGGGCAGAGGCAAATATTAAATGATTGTCGTCGAATAGTAATAAAGATTGGTACCAGTACTTTAACACATAATAACGGACAGCTGAATTTGCGCCGTATAGAGTATCTGGTTCGTGAGATTGCTGATTTGCATAATCAGGATCGGGAAGTGGTAGTAGGTAGCTCGGGTGCGATTGGTGTAGGTGCTAATCGCATGAGTTACCGGCAGGTACCTAAAACCATGCCGGAAAAGCAAG
>JAQVWB010000052.1 GCA_028698695.1 Syntrophomonadaceae bacterium
AAAGATTAATCGCTTCCTATATGCGTATTGGCGGGGTAAGTCATGATTTACCGGATACTTTTATACCGGCAGCCCTAAGTTTTATAAACGATTTCCCCAAAATGATTGAAGAGTATGAAGGATTAATTGTTGGTAATGAAATCCTGCAGGCCCGCTTAAAGGGTATAGGGGTTTTAACTGCTGAAGAAGCGATAGAATATGGCGTTACCGGCCCCAATCTGCGCGCCTGCGGAGTAGAATATGATATTCGCAAAGTTGATCCCTATGGAATCTATGACCGCTTTGAATTTGATCTGCCTCTGGGAAGCAAAGGGGATAGCTGGGATAGATTACTGGTAAGAATGCAGGAAATGGCTCAAAGTGTTCGCATTATCGAGCAGGCTTTACAAGAACTTCCCGAAGGAGAAATAAAAGCTAAAGTCCCTCGAATTATTAAACCTGAAAAGGGTAGTGAGGTTTATCATCGTATTGAGTCCTCGAAAGGAGAATTGGGCTACTATATTGTTGCAGACGGGGGAGAGAAACCTTATCGTTTGCATGTCAGAGCGCCTTCTTTCGTTAATTTGATGGTCCTGCCCATTATTTCCAGAGGGGAAAAACTGCAGGATATCATCGCTAATATTGCCACATTGGATCCGGTGTTAGGCGAATCGGACCGATAAGGGGAGCGGAGTAGTATGGAGAACTGGTTTGTAAATATTGCCCATGCACTGACCAATTGGTTGACCGGTCTGGGCTTGTCGGCCGGTTGGGCTGATTTCATATTATTAGTAGTGCAGTGGGTATTCATAATCATTATTGTTACTTTAAATGTGATAGTACTTATTTGGCTGGAAAGAAAGATATCAGGCTTTATACAGCAACGCCTGGGACCTAACCGTCTGGGCCCTTTTGGTATGTTTCAGACTATTGCTGATGCTATTAAACTTCTCACCAAGGAAGATATTATCCCTTCCGCTACCGATAAATTGATATTTCGTACCGCCCCTATGTTTTTTATAATCATTTCCGTAATGCTCTATGTAGTACTCCCGATGGGAGAAAACATGGTTATCGTCGACCTGAATGTAGGGGTTTTCTATTTTATATCAGTAGGTTCGCTGACTACCATATGCCTGCTAATGGCCGGTTGGGGGTCCAATAATAAATGGTCGTTATTGGGGGCTATGCGTTCGGTGGCACAAATGATCAGTTATGAAATTCCGCTGGCCTTTTCATTATTAGGTGTCATTATGATTGCCGGTTCCATGCGTTTATCTGATATTGTAGCTGCTCAGAGTAATGTATGGTTTATCGTTTTACAACCGGTGGCTTTCATAGTTTATTTTATAGCTGCCACTGCCGAGCTGAACCGGGGACCATTTGATATGCCGGAAGCGGAACAGGAGTTAACTGCCGGCGCTTATACCGAATATACCGGTATGCGCTGGGCGTTGTTCTTTCTGGCTGAGTATACCAATCTGGTAGCTGTTTCCGCTCTGATGTCCACTTTGTTTTTAGGCGGTTGGCAGGGCCCCTTTTTACCTTCCTGGTTATGGATTATCATAAAAACTTATCTGGTTATGATAGTCTTTATGTGGTTAAAATGGACTTTCCCGCGTATCCGCATGGATCATCTGATGTCATTTAGCTGGAAAGTTCTGATTCCGGTTACTCTGGCTAATATATTGCTTACCGGAATTGTATTGCAACTATTCAAAGGGATGGGGTGGTAACAGATATGAAAGGCAAAGGATTATTAGAGGGTCTGTGGATCACCCTGAGACATTTGTTTGAAAGAGAGATTACTATTCAATATCCGGAACAAATGCCTTATTTGCAGGAACGCTTCCGGGGATGCCTGCAATTTGACTATAAAAAATGTATTGTTTGCGGTCTTTGTACCAAGGCTTGTCCCAATAATGTTTTAAGTTACGAAAGTCAACCGGATCCGAACAGTAAAAAGAAATTACTGCTCAGTTATACTATAGATTTGCAATATTGCATGTTTTGCAATTTGTGTGTAGAAGCATGTCCTACCGGCACTTTATACTTCAATCATGATTTTGAACTGTCAGAATATCAACGTGATGATATAAAGATAGTCTATGAGATTCCCCGTTCAGCCCAGGCGGTTATATCTGAACCGGCAGACAGCCCGATTGAAATGGTTGATTCAAGTGCTGAACCGGCACCGCAGCCTGACGAGGATGAGGCTAAAAAACAGAAACAAATTAATGCCATGATAACGGCTTTGAAAAAGAATCCAGTGAAGGCAGTCAGTAAACTGGTTGAAAGTGAAGCTCAGGCCCAGATTTTAGCTGACATATTACAGGCGGATGAAAAGAAACTGGTTCGTATGGCGACCATGATGATAGAGGATCGTGAAAAAGCCGGGAAAGTAGCGCTGGCTTTTGTAAATAAAGAGTTAAAAGACCGCCAGCAGGAAGGAGGGGCCGGAAATGAACCTGAATGATGCGGTATTCATGCTGCTGGCATTAATTACGCTAGGCTCTGCCCTGGGGGTAGTAGCATCTAAAAATATTGTACACAGTGCCTTACTTTTAGTACTAACATTTCTGGGAGTTGCCGGACTGTATTTCCAGATGAATGCCGGATTTATAGGATTGGTACAAATTTTGATTTATGGCGGGGCTATATCAGTATTAATTATATTTGCCATAATGCTGGTTATGGATGTTGAACCGGAGAAAACCAATTTGCCTAGTCCCAGCCTGGGCCGCCGCCTGTGGGGAGTTTATCTGGTCGTTTTGCTTATTATTGCCCTGGGGGCTTCCATCTGGTATACCAAGTGGCCTCTGGCGATATCTGCTGTAAATTCTGATGAGATGACAGCATTGGCTGATTTAATGCTGGGGAAATATGTAGTAGCTTTTGAAGTGGCAGCTATTCTGCTTCTGGTAGCGGTAGTGGGAGCAATTATCCTGGCAAAAGGAGCGGATGACAAATGATAGGATTTACGCACTATTTAATTCTCAGTACGATTTTATTCGGTATTGGCATGTACGGAGTTATTTCCAAACGAAATGCAGTAGCGGTGCTGATGTCGGTAGAAATCATGCTTAATGCGGTTAATATAAATTTTATTGCCATTAATAAATTCATTCGTTCTGAAACGGGAATAGGCCAGCTGTTTGCCATTTTTGTGATTGTGGTGGCAGCTGCCGAAGTAGCAGTGGGACTGGCTTTGATTATTGCCATATACCGACAGAAGAAGTCAGTTAATCTGAATGATTTTAACTTATTGAAATGGTAAGGAAGGTGTTATAACGATGCAAAACATATTAGCTTCATCCTGGGTTATACCGTTCCTGCCATTTCTGGCTTTCGCGCTAATCGGGCTGTTATTGCACCGCTGGCCCAAAATCTCAGCGGCGATCTCCATTCTGGCTATTAGTGCGTCCCTGCTGTATTCCGTATTGGTAGCCGTAATGGTTTTTGCAAAAGGAGCAGGAGTATTTGAGATAGCTGTCCGCTGGCTGAATATGCCCGGATTGCAGGTGGATATGGGGTTGCTTGTTGACCCGCTTACCGCGGTAATGCTGCTGGTGGTTACCATCGTGGCTTTGCTGGTGCAGATATATTCTATAGGCTATATGCATGATGATCCAGGCTTTGCCAGCTATTTTGCCTATCAGAGTATCTTTGCCGGTTCCATGCTGGGGTTGGTGGTATCCAATAACTTTGGACAGATATTTGTATTCTGGGAACTGGTGGGTTTATCATCATATCTGTTAATCGGATTCTGGTTTGGACGCCATTCAGCCCGGGAAGCAGCCAAGAAAGCTTTTATTACTAATCGGGTTGGAGATTTCGGCTTTTTGTTAGGTATACTTTTCCTGCAAATAATATTTGGTACTCTGAACTTTAGTGAATTACCCGGTGCAGTTGCCAGTTACAGTAATACGGCCGTATTGATTACGGTGTCTCTATTGTTACTGTTGGGGCCGGTGGGCAAGTCAGCACAATTTCCTTTGCATGTCTGGCTGCCTGATGCCATGGAAGGTCCTACCCCGGTCAGTGCCCTTATACATGCAGCTACCATGGTAGCTGCCGGTGTATATTTAATTGCGCGGGCATTTTTCATATTCAACACTTCACCGGAAACCATGTTGGTAATTGCTGTACTGGGCGGGTTTACTGCTTTATTTGCCGCCAGTATAGCTCTGGTACAAAACGATATAAAACGCATTCTGGCCTACTCAACTTTATCTCAACTGGGTTATATGGTGATGGCTATGGGAGTTGGGGCCATGACGGCAGGAATGTTTCACCTCATGACCCATGCATTCTTCAAGAGCCTGTTATTTCTGGGTGCCGGTTCGGTAATTCATGCCCTGGCTAATGAACAGGATATCTGGAAGATGGGCGGTCTGCATAAAAAAATGCCCATAACCACCTGGACTTTTGTGATAGGAGCACTGGCTTTAAGTGGTATACCACCGCTTTCAGGCTTCTGGAGCAAGGATGAAATACTGCTGGGGACTTTTGCTTCCGGGCATATGGGATTATATATTCTTGGTTCACTGGTAGCCTTTATGACCGCATTCTATATGTTCCGGTTGATATTTGTAGCTTTCTTTGGTGAAAACCAGACTGCTGAACATGCTCATGAGTCACCGGCAGTAATGACCGTACCTCTGATTATTCTTGCGGTGCTGGCTGTTTTCGCTGGTTTTGTAGGTTCACCATTAATGAATTATGCTTTTGCCCATTACATTACTTATCCGGGAGCTATACATCATACACCCAGTATTACCATTATGCTGATATCTTCAGTGCTGGCGGTATCAGGTATATTTTTGGCCTGGGCGGTTTATCAGAAGAAGTGGCTGGATTATGAAGAATTAAAAGTTAAAATGGGCGGCTTATATAAACTGCTCTACAACAAGTATTATATTGACGAATTCTATGCCTGGCTGATTAAACATTTTATTGATGGAACTGCCAGACTTATGGAATGGTTTGATTTGAAAGTTGTTAATGGTACGGTTAACGGACTGGCCTGGTTGACCGGTTACCTGGGATTAAACCTGCGCTATACCGAAGATGGACAGGTGCAGACTTATGCCATTTATATATATACAGGGATGGTTATCCTCATAATTTCAGCATTATGTGCCGTATTTACGGCTTTAGCGTAGGGGGTGGGGAATGATGAGTAATTTACCAATTTTATCACTAACACTGTTTATACCCATCCTGGGAGCTATAGTAATAATGTGTCTGCCAGCCAACAGACATAAAGCTATTAAGTATGTAGCTGCGGTTAGTACATTATTCAGTCTGCTTTTATCCTTGTGGTCAATGTTAAATTATGACCTGACTATTGGGGGTATGCAGTTTGTAGAACGAATTCCCTGGATTGCAGATCTGGGGGTTAATTATGCACTGGGAGTAGATGGAATTAGTCTGCCGTTATTATTGCTTACTAATCTGATTGGATTCAGTGCTGTTTATGCTTCCTGGCAAACAGCAGCCAGAGTAAAGGAATTTTTTGCCCTGTTGTTGATTTTGATTACCGGAGTAATGGGGACTTTTGTAACTACGGATTTATTTATTTTCTTCCTGTTCTACGAAGTAGTGGTAATCCCCATTTATCTGCTGGTAATTATGTTTGGCAGCTCCAAGCGGGTTACGAAAGAATATGCCGGCATGAAGCTGACCATTTATCTCTTAATCGGCAGTGCCTTCTTATTAGTTGGTTTGATTGCTCTATTTATAAAAGCGCAGGGGATTTTGGGATTCCCCAGTATGGATATTGCTACTCTGGCGCAGGTAGATTACCCGGCAGGATTCCAAATATTTGCTTATGCCTTAATGGTCTTTGGTTTTGGAACTTTGCTATCCATGTTCCCGTTCCATGCCTGGTCACCGGATGGATATGCGGGTGCACCAACTGCAGTCAGTATGATACATGCCGGAGTGCTGAAAAAGATTGGCGGTTACGGGCTAATCCGTATTGGCCTGTTTATTCTGCCAGTGGGAGCCAAATTTATTGCCCCTGTAATTGCCGTTCTGGCGATAGGGAATGTGGTATATGCTGCTTTTATCTGTCTGAGTCAGAAAGACCTTAAATATATTGTGGGCTATTCCAGTGTCAGTCATATGGGATATGTACTGATTGGTATTGCGGCCTTGAATATTATCAGTATAAATGGTGCCGTTATGATGATGTTTGCCCATGGGGTTATGGCGGCCTTATTCTTTGCTATGATTGGTAATCTCTACGAAAAAAGCCATACCCGCAATGTAAGTGATTTTGGCGGACTGGCTCATCAGATGCCGCGCCTGGCTTTCGGGTTTATGCTGGCCGGTCTGGCCTCCTTGGGATTACCGGGAACGGTAAACTTTATTGGTGAATTTACTATATTTGTAGGAGCTTTCGGTGTCTACCGGGTCATAAGCATTATTGCCATTACCGGAATTATTCTTACCGCCGTATATATATTACGGACGCTGGGGGATATATTATTTGGACCCCGTTTGGAGAAATGGGATCATCTGCAGGATTTAAAAGGCCCTGAAATGGTGCCGCTGGTAGTTCTGGGATCAGCTATCCTGATAGGCGGGATATTACCCTTTACGGTTATGGACTTTATTAACAGCGGAGTAGGGCAATTATTATCCCATATCGCTTCTATTCAGATGGGGGGGATATTCTAATGAATTACAGCTTGCTGGCTCCGGAAATGCTTATAGCCCTTACTGGTTTATTGCTGTTGATCAGCGGATTAATACTGGCTGGAAGAGGACAACGTCTGGTTGGCATCATATCGGTAGTATTACTGGTTGCAGTTTTATTACTGGTTGTTGTCCGTTTTTCAGAGTCAGCAGTGTTTTTCAATGGAGTTTATCAGGTAGATACTTTTGCCAACTTCTTTAAAGCGCTGTTTCTGATTGCAGCCGTTCTGGTAATGCTCAGTGCCGGAAAATACACGCAGCGTTTTGAACAAAAGCAGAGTGAATTCTATGCCCTCATGGTATTTGCTACTCTGGGTATGATGGTCATGGCGGCTGCCGGGGACCTGATAACCATTTATATTGGTCTGGAACTGATGACCGTAAGCTTTTATATTCTCACCGCTTATTTATTAAATGATGAAGCTTCTTCGGAGGCAGGTTTAAAATATTTGATTTTAGGGGCGATATCTTCAGCCATTCTGTTATTCGGTATGAGTCTGCTATTTGCCCTGAGCGGTACGACGGTTATCAGTGAAATTGCTGGACAGGTCAGCCGGCAACCAGCTTTGATAGCTGGAATTATTCTGATGATAGTCGGGTTTGGTTTTAAAATTGCCGCCGTGCCTTTCCATATGTGGGCACCGGATATTTATCAGGGAGCACCGATACCGGTCACCACTTATTTGGCAGTGGGTTCCAAAGCAGCGGCTTTTGCCGCTTTACTGCGCATATTTATGATTGCCTTGCCGCCGGGTCAATTCAATTGGTCACTGGTGCTGGCAATATTGGCGGCAATAACCATTATAGTTGGTAATCTGATTGCCTTAAATCAGACCAATGTAAAACGTATGCTGGCCTATTCCAGTATTGCTCAGGCGGGATATATTCTGGCCGGTTTAGTGGCTGCCAATGCCTATGGTTTAAAAGGCGTACTCTTCTATGCCATGCTGTATGTTTTTTGTAATACCGGTGCTTTTGCCGTGGCTACAGCTGTAGAAACAGATACCGGCAGTACCGACCGGGTAGCTTTCAATGCCTTGGGTAAGCGTTCACCCATGTTGGCGGCAATTATGACCGTCTGTCTGTTATCTCTGGCCGGTATTCCTCCTATGGCGGGCTTTGCAGGTAAATTCTATCTGTTTTCAGGAGCCATACAGGCGGGTTATCTGTGGCTGGCCTTTATTGGTTTGTTGATGAGCATGATATCCGTATATTATTATCTGCTGGTAGCCAAAGCCATGTATATTGGTGAAAGCGATCGGGAGGATATTATAGACATTAAACTTCCGGCCCGTTTTGCCCTGTGGGTATGCCTGCTGGCAACCATACTGATTGGAGTCTACCCGGCCCCCTTATCCAATCTGGCCCAAACCGCCATTCAGATGTTCCTGTAGGACAGGGGAATAATAACAGGGGAACAGGGAACCTGTCCCCCTGTTTTACAGCATCAGCTGTAGATATCTTTGATTTCCTTGGCAAAATTACTGAGCGCGACTTTGCGCTTGACTTTGAGGGTGGGGGTCATTTCACCTGATTCTTCCGTTAATCTGCGGTTAAGAATGGTAAACTTTTTGATTTTTTCGTAGGACTCCAGTTCAAGGTTTATGGCTTCAACTTCTTTATCAATTATTTCTTTGAGCAAGGGAATGTTAATAAAGTCATCACCGACTCTTACACAGGTTTGTACTCCCTTTACATCAGAGAACTGCAACGCTGATTTATCATAGGTGATCCCTTTTTGTTCAAGTAGAGTTATGAATTCTTCGAAATTTGGTACTATTAGGGCTCCTATGAATTTCTGATTGTCACCTATGGCGATAGCAAGATCAACACAAGAACTGGTGGAGAAAGCCTGTTCAACCTTTGACGAAGCTATATTTTTGCCGGTGTCGAGAACGATAAGCCCTTTTTTCCGATCCACAATTTTGATAAATCCCTCGGGGAGCATTTCCACAATATCACCGGTTTTATAATACCCTTCTTCTGTAAAAGCCTCTTTAGTCGCTTCGGGATTATTCCAATACTCGAGAAAGATATTGCTGCCCCTTACGCACCACTCGCCGTCTTCAGCAATATAACCTTCCACCCCGGGGCACAAGGGCCCAACTGATCCGGGCAACACCCGATGAACCCGATTCATATTTATGGTATTGCATGTCTCAGTGGAGCCGTATCCTTCGTAAATAATAAGACCCATGCCCAAAAAGAGTTTGCAGAGGTCGGGTGAGAGGCTCCCCGCCGCTGAACAGGCAAATACGAATCTGCCGCCCATCGTCTCCTTGACTTTACTGAAAACCAATTTATCATACAGTTTATATTTGATTTTAAGGAAAAGGCCGGTATTGCGAGTGATGTCCATATGCGGATAAACATCAATAAAGCCATTCTCGTCCGAAATACTTTCAACCACTTTTAAACCGGTGTCGATAGCCCGGTTAAAAATCGCCTTTTTAACCGCTGATTGTGATGTCGCAGATCTGAGTGCCATGAATATTCTTTCGTAAATCCGCGGTACCGACATGAACACATGAGGTTTGAAAATACCAAAGTCGGTTACCAGGGTCTGCGGAGAGGAATAGGCTACGGTAATCGCGGTCTGCATAGCCAACGCATGTCCGCATTCACGTTCGTAAGTATGTGACAGGGGAAGAAATGAAAGCAGGACATAATCATCTTCAATAAAGGGTGCAAAGGTCAGGTCACGCAGCACGGCAGCACTGATGCTGAAATGCGTGTGCACTGCGCCCTTGGGATTGCCGGTGGTGCCGGAAGTATAAACAATGGTCATGCGGTCAGTCAGCTGCACACTTCTCCATCTTTGCTCAAAAGCAAAGCGGTCGCGAATGATCATTTTATTCCCAATTTCCCGAAGAGTGCTAAGGCTTATTACTTTACCGCTGTTTACATTTTTTTCGCTGTCTATAACTACTATTTTTTCCAACGAAGGGACATTATCGGCGATCTCCAGACATTTATCCAGATGGGCCTGGTTTTCAACAAATATAATTTTGGTGCCTGAATCATTCATGATGTAGGCCATCTCGCTGCTGCTCAGAGACGGATAAATACAAACCGTAATCCCTGCTGCGCAAAGGGTGCCATAATCGCACCATACCCACTCAGGCCTGGTATTGCTCATAACTGCAACTCTGTCGCCTGGTTCTACTCCCAGTTCCATCAGTCCACAGGTGATCTCCTGAACTACCCGACCTAACTGAGCATAAGTAAGCGACTCGATTTCGCCGTTTTTGTTTTTCCACATCTGGGCTTTCTTGGCGCCAAAACGGGTGACATTACGGTTAAGAAGTTCCGGGAATGTTTGCTGAGACAAATACCAACGATATTCATTTTGCTCCAAATAGTCCATAAAATCCCTTCTTTGCTCGTATTATATCTAATAATTATTATAAAGCATTGTTTGTACGATTAGTAATTTTTATTATCAGATATTACATATACTCGAACATTATTGCGATCCTCATCAAAAAACGAAAACAGGAAATATTTGTGCCAGATTAGTTGAAATAATCCGGATAAGATACAATTAGGATATCCAAGGAGGTGCGGGTATGCCTATTAAAAGAATTATTCAGACTAACAAACATGAGCAGATGATAGATATCACTTCCTATGTTCAGGATGCTGTTGACGAAAGTAAAATTGAGAGCGGGATG
>JAQVWB010000053.1 GCA_028698695.1 Syntrophomonadaceae bacterium
CATTTTTCTTTACACAAACCGCATCCTTTACAATAGGCCGGGAATATATGAAATACGGCTTTCTCCATTGGAGTTGAGAGCACTTCCATCGGTTTGGTATTAGTCATTATTTAGCCCCCCCTTCCTTTAGAGATCGTTCTGCCATCTGTTTCCCCATCTCCAAGGCCCGGAAATTCAAGTCTCTTAATTCCGGATTTTTCTCAAATTTATGTCCCAGTTTGTTTTCCAAAGCATTTTTGGCTGATTCAAAATTGACCACATTAGTTAAGCCAATTACTGCACCCATTATGATTATGTTGAATACCCGTGGATGCAGTTCCTTATTAGCTGTTTCCAGAGCCGGCAGACCAATAATCTGCTTATATTCTTTTGGAAAATCTTCGTCTTCTACTTTAAAACCCGCATCATATACAAACAAGGTATTGCTATCAGAATATATCGCTGTGCGGCTAACTGCTCTTTCACTTAAAGCTATAACGACATCAGCTTTATTAAACTTGGGGGCACCAATACGCTCATCACTGGCCTGGATAAATGCAATGGATACTCCACCCCGCTGTTCAAGTCCGAAGTTGGGAATATATATAGTCTGCTTTCCTTCATCGTAAGCCGCCTCGGCCAGAATCTCCGCTACTGATTGTACTCCCTGACCGCCTTCACCGGCAAGGGCAATTTTAACTAAAGCCATTTATTTGTCGCCTCCCTTACCAAACGGACTCTTAAGTTCTCCCACCGGGAAGTAAGGCTCCATCTCATCTTCCAGAAAACGCCAGGTCTGCTGAGCATTGGTTCTCCAGTTGGTTGGACAGGTCGATAGTACTTCCACAAAAGAAAATCCATTGCCTTCTATTTGATTTCGCAGAGCATTGCGTAAAAATCTTTTTAACTGTTTGTATTTGGAAACCGTAGCCCGGGCTATATAGGCACTATCAGGAGTAAGTTCCGCAAGAAACTCCGGTCCCCGGGTAGGATAACCGGTTAATTCCGGATCACGTCCATAGGGCGTGGTTTCAGTCTTTTGTCCCGGCAAGGTTGTCGGGGCCATCTGTCCGCCCGTCATTCCATAATTGGTATTGTTTACGAGAATTAAAGTTACTTTTTCATTTCTGACGGCAGCATTAAGCAGGTGCTGTGAACCTATTGAATAACCGCCTCCATCTCCCATGTATCCAATGGTAATTAATTCCGGTCTGGCTCTTTTAATCCCTACCATTACCGGAGTAGTTCTGCCGTGATGAGTCTGGGTTGAATCACAGGCAAAGAAATCCCATGATAATAGCGAACATCCTATATCACAACCAAAAATGGTATTGTCCTGAATCTCCAGTTCGTCTATGGTTTCTCCCAACGCTTTCAGCACAATTCCATGTCCACAACCCGGACAAAATTTATGCGGCTTGGAGGGAAGGTACCATGATTTGGGTACAGCTGGTGTAATCATTTATAAACGACCCCCTTCCTATTAAAGTATGCTTTTAACTTTACTTACAATGTCGTAATCAATAATGCCAACACCCGGTTTAAAAAGATTCTCTATTTTAATAGTTTCTCCGTATATTTCCTGTTTAGTGAGGCGGTCAAGTTGACCGTAAGCTGATTCTGCTATCAGTATTTTTTTAGCCCCACTTTTGGCAATCGCTTCTCTTAATTGAGCCTGTGGGAAAGGCCGCAAGGTAATTGGTCGAAAGCTGCCGGCTTTTATTCCCTGGGCACGAAGGGCTTTGACTGCATCATCTGCTGCCCGTGATACAACTCCGTGAGACAGAATAATGATATCGGCATCATCACACTGCTCCTCCCGGTATTCAACCAGCTCGGGAGAAATACTTTCATATTCTTCTGCAAACCGCATTACTACTTCATAAAGTTCTTCTTCCAGGCTGTAAATGTTACATAAATGCTGCGGTTCCCTATTTTCCCCGATATGACCATCCAGTCCGATCAAAGGATAAGTAGGAACTATTTCGATTCCCCGTTCTTGCGGGTCATACATCTCCAAAGGTTCTCTCATTTTAGCCTGATATCCATCTCCTAACAGGAAGGTTGGAAAACGATATTTCCAGGCAACATTAAATCCCTTGATGGTATAATCATAAATTTCCTGATGGGTTGCTGTTGAATAAACAATGCGATGACCTTCCCCGTTTCCCCCGTAGGTTGTTAATGTCACTTCCTGCTGTGAGTAAATTACGGTTCCCGATGATGGTCCGCCTCTTTGCTGAATAACTGCAAATAAAGGTAATCTCATAGCTTCTGCCATACCAAAAGGTTCCTGCATAAGCACATTTCCCGGTCCGGCAGTAGCAGTAAACGCTTTGGTTCCTGCCTGAACAGCCCCACAAACCGTGAATCCGGCTGAAATCTCATCTTCGGTTTGCAGAAATCCCCGCCCGTATTTAGGTGCCAGACGAGTCCAATAATGCATTACTTCGTTTTGCGGAGTAATAGGATAGCCAAACATCATTTCTGCTCCAGCCGCTAGAGCCGCCCAGGTTACCGCTTCGTTTCCAGTTACAAATGATTTTTTAGTATCTCCTATAACCTTTAAATTTGTTTGCATTTATTATTAACACCTCCTGTGAAACATTCCTATTCTACCACATAGCACTGGGCATGTATCGTTTAATGCTCTTGATTGGTATATCCTTATTTGATTCTGCTGCCTGTGCTGCCAGCCTTTCCTCTACCGCTATATAAGCCACCGGTATATTTAACTGTTTGGCAACAGCAATAATATCTTCGTTGCCCTCCATGATGATTTCGAAAGTAGTCTCATCACCCAAATGAGTATTGGCAACAATGGCGTCCACCCGGCCCAGTTCCTGCAGATATTCAACTATCCGTTCCGGTGAGTTGGTCATGGGGCGGGTAGAATTTATTACTGCAATAATCTGCAGTTCTTTTGATTCAGAAGCGCCTTCTACCAGATTCAGGGCTTGAGCTCCATGTACACCATAACCAATATCTAAAATAATATCGCCTTCATTATAAAGCGACCAACGCGCTCGCGGGTTAAGCATAGCGCCTGTTTCTCCCAAACCAAATGCATCCCCGCTGGAAAAACTAATCAGGTTTAATCCCAAACCCTCCAAAAACTCCTTTAAGGGTCTTAACGTATAAAAAGGCTCTACTGTATCAAGGTCAACCAAAGTAACCCTACGACCTTGAGCACTTAGTTCCAGAGCCCGATTTATTGCCATTTCACTTTTTCCGCTGGCATACTCTCCTACATAAGCTTCAACAACTCGTTCTGTAATGGCGTAAATAAACACCTCCCGCCATTCGATTTTTATAATTATAAGGGAGCAGTTAATTGTGAGTCAATATCTATCTTAAAGTATACAAATAATACTCACATTAAATTATTATGTTATACCATAAGCATCCGCTTCCCCATTACGGTTCTCAATAGTGCCCCCTGCTAAATATCGAATTACTACATTATATAATAACTGTTCATAACAAAAAAGAGGCTTATGCCTCTTTTAAAAAATACTCATGTCGCTAAATATATTACATCATTAATATTTGAAAACAAATTAATAATAATAAGCCGGGAATACCCAAAAATCCAGCCACTAGCACCGTGATAATATTAATCGGCAGGGAAAAGTCAAAGTAACCACCAATATAATTTACTATTAATAACAGGACAATACCGATAACTGAGTTAATTACCAGTTTCCAGAGCAATTTTATGGGTTGCATAAATACTTTGGTTACAGCGTAGAGGATAATCAAGACCAATATACCCGCTAAAATCACATTTGTCATTGTATTCCCCTCACTTCCCGGTTTGTTGATTCCTTTTGGTTCAAGTGTTTGCCCTTTATAAGTTTGAACAGATAATTGTAGCGTTTTTCAGCTGCATAAAGCTGAAAAATCGCGTAATCAACCATTTCCGGTTCTGTCATTCTCATAAATAAGTTCTCTGCTCCTTCCAGTTCCGCCTGGGCTTCCAGCAACAGTTCTTCATCCGTTTTGTGTGTTGGCAGTTGCTGAAACTCATCATATAGAAAAAGCTTTGCTATTTGTCTACAAATTGGTGCCCTTTTTAGCACTCTATACCCTCCCGACCTTACCTGGGAATGTATAGAAACTATATGTGAGTCGGGTTTATTTTATGTTAAAAATCTTTGCGCCCTTCTATGGCCCGACGCAGAGTTATTTCATCCGCAAATTCAATATCTCCGCCTACCGGCAGTCCGTGAGCCAAACGTGTAATTCTTACCGGATATTTACGGACCATATCTGCAATGTAACGCGACAGCACTTCCCCATCAATATCAGGATTTAATGCCAAAACCACTTCTTTTATTTGACCGGAGGCTAGCTTGTCAACCATAGGCTGCAAGTCCAACTCATCCAGGGTATAGTCGCCCAACAAACGAAAGTCTTTATTTAACACAAAATAACGACCATTATAGCCGGTACGTTCTATGGCAATAATATCACTGGATTCTTTGGCCACACACAGAATACTATCATCCCTTTGCGTATCCAGACATAGTGAACAGGGATTAGTATCAGTAAGATATCCGCATTGGGAACAGGGATAAACATTCTCACGGGCAGCAACGATAGCATCTGCTATTTGCCGTGCCTCATCGATGGGTAGCTTCAATATGTACAACGCCAGGCGTTGTGCAGTTTTTGGCCCTATGGTAGGAAGCCTTAATAACTGGTCAATTAAATTCTCCAGGGGGCGAGCCAGCCTGACCATAGTATCCTCCTTTTACTTTATACGTTTATAGCTTCTGCATATAGTAACTTTTTAACTTTATTAGAGTCCCGGAATATTAAAGCCGCCAGTTATTTTAGACATTTCCTCAGAAACCATTTCCTGAGATTTGCGGACTGCTTCATTTACTGCTGTTAACACCAGGTCTTCCAGCATTTCTATGTCTTCCGGGTCTACTACTTCAGGTTTAATTTTGACGGATAATAATTCCTGACGACCATTAACCCTAACGATTACCGCTCCACCTCCGGATGCAGCTTCAACTTCTTTTTCTTCCAATTCCGCCTGCTTTTGAACAATCTGTTCCTGAACTTTTTTTGCTTCCTTAAGCATGTTTTTCATTGAACCACCCATACCTGGATTAAATTTCATACTTCTATGTCCCCCTTTAATCTTTTATTTCTACAATATCAGGACCAAATAACTCTATCGCTTTCTTCACAATAATATCATTATACTGGTCATCGTCCAAAAAAATAAATTGTACTTCTATCGTTCGCCCGGAGAGTTCTTTTAAAACCCCTTCCAGTATCTCCCGATTAGCTTTTTCCTCCATGCGTTCTTTGTGGAATTTATAACCCTTACGGTAACCGATATATGCAGTATCCTCTTTAATTCCCAGCAATCTTCCCTGCGATAACAAGGCATGTGTAGGCACTTTCACTTCCCTGACTCCGGCCAGGATTTTTGCCCATAAAGGATCCGGGGCTTGGGAACGGGCTTTATTCTGTGCCGGTGGGGGTGGAGTAGGCACAGTGCTTTTTTGTGTCTTTTCATCGGTAACGGCAGCAGGGGCAGCAAATAATGCTGCCAATTCCAAAAAGGTAATCTCCAGGGTCAGCCTTTGACTCTCGCTAAAGCGCAGCTTTTGTCCGCTATCAGTCATGAGACGCAGAGCTTTCAGCAGCTTATCAATATTTACCAAACTTCGCTGCTTTTCCAATAACGACAGGGTATCATTGGTCGCCACGGTCAACTCAACGGTGTGGCCAAGAGTTATATAAAACATTAAATCTCTCAAGTATTGCACCATTTCCCGTACCAGTTGTTCCGGTTCCTTGCCCTGCGCAATTGCTGCTGCCAGCAGGGATAATAATCCGGTAGTATCATTAGCCAAAACTTTGTCCAACAATTCGGCAATAAAAACATCGTCTACCAAGCCCAGGGCTTCCAGTACATCCTGTTTGGTTATGTCCGGTCCTTTATAGGAATAGACCTGATCAAGTGTACCCAGAGCATCGCGCAACCCTCCCTGTGCCCGGCGGGCTATTAACTGCAGGGCGGATTCTTCGATATTCATTTCATTAACTGCAGCTACTTCCCGCAGACGCTGCGTAATCTCCGGTAAGGTCAGAAGCCGAAACTGATAATTCTGGCAGCGGGATCTTATGGTAGCCGGAATCTTGTTTGACTCAGTAGTGGCCAGAATAAAAATAACCGAGTCAGGTGGTTCTTCCAGAGTTTTAAGCAGAGCATTAAATGCCTCATTGGTCAGCATATGTACTTCATCGATTATATACACCTTGCATTTACCCTGAGCAGGCAAAATTCTGACTTTCTCTCTCAAATCACGAATTTCATCTATGCCCCGGTTGGATGCGGCATCTATTTCAATAACATCCATAAAGTTGCCATTATTTATATCCTGGCAGGAGGAGCACTGATTACAGGGTTCTCCATCCCTCAGGTCTTCACAATTGGCGGCTTTGGAAATAATCTTGGCTATGCTGGTTTTTCCGGTTCCCCGGGGTCCGGAAAACAGATAAGCATGGGCAAGTCTTCCCGTCCGTACAGCATTGCGGATAGCGGTAACGGTCTGCTCCTGCCCGACTACCTCGCTAAACCCCTGCGGTCGCCAGGCCCGGTATAATGCCATATAGGCCATAACCATGCCTCCTTTAACCTATTCAAAACTCTATCTATCATTACACAAAATAATCGCCGCTCGCACAGATTCAGATTAAAAAAGCAAAAGGCCTTCAGTTTAAACTAAAAGCCCTCGTCTCTTTAAAATTATAATGCCGTGCACCTGGCTTCGAGAATACCTTCCAAGCGTAACTTGAACAGTTTGCTCCATTCAGGCTGCCCTGTGTCACACGGAATTGATCCCTTAGTGCTGCTTCCTTCCGGACCTGACACGGTTCAAGATGTCCCATTGCACCGGACCCGAACTTCTTTGCCACTTATTCAAGGCAGACCTTACAAAGCAAGCCCTCAGCTCAGGAATTCGACCCTGCTGTAGCGGGTTGCAGGTTACAGGGCACCGCTAATTCCCCGTCTAGCACGGCAAATCATCTTTCCTAATCAGCAAAATCCGGGAGTGTCCCCGGTCACTTTTGCTAGTCTATTGTACCTTCTTTTCCACCCCATTGCAAGGAGCAGCCCCGTGGTTAATATAGTAAAATCAACTGGTTGGCAGGATGAGTGCCAAGTGATTTGTTAAGGTCTGCTTAATCCGCGTCCGTCTCTACGTTTTGAAAAACAATCTCTTTCTCGTTCATGGCAGCAATTATCGCCAGTGATTCCAGCTTGACTCCGGATTTACGCAACTGGTTGCCGCCATCCTGAAAACCCTTTTCTATGACAATGCCAACACCCACCAAACAAGCGCCGGCTTGATTAACTATATCAATCAACCCCTGTACCGCTTTGCCATTGGCCAAAAAATCATCAATTATTAATACCCGGTCCTGTACACTGAGATAATTACGGGAAACATGCACTCGATAACTTTTATCCCTGGTATATGAGTAAATTTCACTACTGTAAGTATCACCAACCAGGTTTCGTGATTCAACTTTTTTAGCAAATATTACCGGGGTCTTAAAAAACGGTGCGGTCATACAGGCAACTGCTATGCCCGAGCTCTCAATGGTTAATATTTTCGTTACCTGTTCCTGTCCAAAGCGCTTATAAAATTCCGCACCTATTTCAGTTAAAAACTCCACATCTACCTGATGGTTAAGGAAATTATCAACTTTTAAAATTTCCGTACCAATTACGGTAGCTTCATCCAATATCCGCTGTTTCAATGTTCTCATGCGCTGCTCCCTCGTTCCCGCCTTTAAAAATACCCACCTCCGAATATTTCAATTATAATACAGGGGAGACCAACTGATAAGGAAAAATCCAAAAACATTCATTATACCAGTACCGCTTTTATTCCACGACATGCATACCCTTAGGTATAGGCGAAGTAATAAGCGGCCATAATACAGACAATATCAGGGGAGGTTGCCATCAAATGTTTTTACGGGGCATAAATTACTGGCCGACTAAAAAAGCCATGTATTGGTGGAAAGCTTTAGATCTTGAGGAAGCTGCTCAGGATTTTGACAAGATGACCGGTTATTTTAATATCATCCGAATTTTTCTGATCTGGGAAGATTTTCAGCCCGTGCCGGACTTAATCAGCGATAAACAACTTAAAAACCTGCTTAGCTTGGCCGACCTGGCCGGTCAAAAGAAATTGCTGCTGATGCCAACTTTTTTCTGTGGACATATGAGTGGTGTCAATTGGCTGCCTGCCTGGATGTTAACCTCATCGTCGGCCAGAAATCGTTTCCCGGTTTTCAGCGAGGGCCATTTAGTACAGGCCGGCATCAGGAATTTCTATCATGAGACTGAATTAATGCAGGCTCAGAAGTATCAAGTCGAAAAAGTATGTTTAAGTTTGGCCGGGCATCCAGCCATTTTTGCCTATGATTTGGGCAATGAACCTTCCAATTGTATTCAACCCCCTGATCAAGCTTCCGGCCAGAAATGGTTAAAAACCATGGGTGATACTGTCCATAAAAACAGCCATAGCCTGGTTACGCTGGGTATGCATGCTGAGGATTTGGAAGAGGACCGCCGATTATGGCCTCAGGATGCAGCCCGGTACTGTGACTTTCTCTGTATGCACGGATACCCTTTTTATCTGGACTGGGTAGCAAATCCGCTCGACCCTGACCTGCTCTCCTTTCTGGGCTTATTGACGCGTTACCTGGGACAAAAAGAAGTATTGCTACAGGAATTTGGAGCACCCACCCTGCCATTAATAGCTCCTTCATCTTCATTGAAAGAGCAGGCGGAGTTTTATGCCTCTTTTTCTGAAGCGGAAATACATCAGTATTATCTTCGGACCATGAAACATTTACAAAGTTATCGCTTCATGGGAGCCATGGCCTGGTGCTTTGCCGACTACAGTCCGGAAATATGGACATTCCCTCCACTGGATCAAAATGTCCATGAGCGGCATTTTGGATTATTCAGGCATGATGGCACTGCCAAACCTGCTCTACAAGCCTTTAATCATCAGCGCGCGGAAAACTGCTACGATGAAACGGTTAATCCCGAGGCTTTACTTAATTGTCTGGAGCAAATTGGCCGGGATAATTATTACCTGGACCCAGCCACAAATATTCGCAGTTTGTTTACTGCCTTTAAAACTTGTAAAGGAGAACAATAGTTATGAAAGTAGCCTTGTTATCACCCATTGCCTGGCGTACCCCTCCCCGTCATTACGGTCCCTGGGAAAATATTGTCTGGTTGCTGGCGGATGGGTTGGTGGATGCCGGAATTGATGTAACCCTGTTTGCCACTGGTGATTCCCTGAGCTCGGCTAAGCTGGAATCAGTATGTCCTCGTCCCTATGAAGAAGATCGGGAATTGGACCCTAAAGTATGGGAATGTCTGCATATTGCCAATCTATTTGAAAAGGCTTCCCAGTTTGACCTGATTCATAATCATTTTGATTTTCTGCCTCTGTCCTATAGTCGTCTGGTAAAAACTCCTGTAATTACGACTATACATGGCTTTTCTTCTCCGCGTATATTGCCGGTTTATAAAGCCTATAATGGTCATGTTCATTATGTATCCATCAGTAATGCTGACCGCTGTGAAGATTTAAACTACTGCGCCACCATATATCACGGTATTAAAATGGAGGAGTTTCAATTTCAGCCCCAGCCCGGTAAGTATTTGTTGTTTTTTGGACGGATTCATCCGGATAAGGGTACGCGTGAAGCTATAGAAATAGCTGCCCAGGCTGATCTTCCCCTGTTAATGGCCGGGATTATACAAGACGAAGCCTATTATTACCAGCAGATTGCTCCCCTGGTTGATGGAAATAAAGTCGTTTATCTGGGTCCGGTTGGTCCACAGAAGCGCAATGATCTGCTGGGCGGGGCTCTGGCACTTTTACATCCCATTTTCTTTGCCGAGCCTTTTGGCCTCAGTGTAGTAGAAGCCATGGCCTGCGGTACACCGGTAATTGCATTTAACAAGGGTTCCATGCCCGAGGTAATCAGGGAGGGAGTAAGCGGTTTTCTGGTGGATACTGTAGAAGAAGCTGTCCAGGCATTAGATAAGATAGAAACCCTTAGCCGTAATAATTGTCGCCGGTGGGTAGAGGAACGCTTCAGTCAAAAACGCATGGTTGATGATTATATAGCCGTTTATAATAAAATCCTGACACAAAATCAGACCGGGCAAGATTAATAATGATACCTGTTTTTTCTTCCTGCTTTTATTGCCGGCATAGCCAATTCCATGCCAGCTCTTTATTTGACAATAATCAGTTTATAAACTAACATGAAACAATAATCGCTTTAATAATGTTTTAATCGTAGAT
>JAQVWB010000054.1 GCA_028698695.1 Syntrophomonadaceae bacterium
GCGCTCATTGCGCTGGGAGATAATCCGCAAAGCGATGAATGGACAAAGCCTGGAGATAAAAACATGGTGCAGGCATTATTGTCCTATCAAAATACCGAGGGATGGTTTGTAAACAGCCTGGTGACCAGTGACTGGAATGATCCGACGGTTCCCAACCCGATGTCTACCCGTAATGCTTTATTGGCTTTGAGTGATCTAAATTCCGGCAAGTCCAAATATCATAATCCCCTTCCTGGTATTAGCGGCGGCGGCGGTACTGTTCTGCCTCCGGTAACTCCAGTTGTTGAAAAAAATATTGCCGCTATTTCTATACAGGGGGATAGGACAACCGGGACTATTTTGCCATATACTGTCTGGCAATGGGAAGGGTCCGGTACAGTATTGAATCAATTGAGAACCGTTTTAAATGATCGGGGTATTAGCTATAACATTAGTTCTGATGGATATGTATCAATGATAGGGGGACTGGCTCATAAAAAGGTCGGTTATCCTCTGAGTGGATGGTTATTCAAGGTAAATAGTGTTTTCTCCAATGCTGGTACAGCCACCTGTATATTAAGAAACGGGGATGAGGTGGAATGGGTCTATACTCTGGATGGGGGCAGGGATGTAGATAATCCGCAATTCTTAATCCCAGATGAGTTGATTCCGGATGAAGTTGAATTAAAAGTAGACGAACCATCAGAACCGGTGTTGGAATTATCGGCACCCGAGCCGGTAAATGCGATTGAATTTCTGACCAGTCGGGGAATTATTCGGGGAACCGATAAGGGTATGGAGCTGGATAGATTTATTACCCGTGCGGAATTAATTCAACTATTGACCAATGCTGCGGGAATTACTCCCGAGCCGGCCCGGGGTCAGGTTTTTACTGATGTGAATCCGGGTGACTGGTTTGCAGCTCCAGTAGAAACAGCAGCAGCAAAGAAATTTGTTAATGGATACCCGGATGGAAGTTTCAAGCCTCAGCAATTGGTTAATCGCTATGAGGTGGCCTGCCTGCTGAATTCCTGGGCCGGCAACAGCGGAGAATCAATTGATTTAACAACGGATGAACAGATATCGGAGTGGGCCAAAACCTCTGTGGCCCGGGCGGTTGCAGAAGGTTGGATAAGCCTGGAAGATGATAATAAGCACTTTAATGGTGAAAATTATTGTCAGCGCGCTCAGGTGTTTGAAATGGTGTATCGTTGGATGAACAGATAATCTTATTATATAAAAGTTGTTTTAGGTTGGGGGAATTGCTTAAATGACCGCAAAAAACAGGATATCAATATTATTTGTTCTGATGGTACTGGGCGGAATATTACTGCTGAGTGGCTGTGGAGCTAAACCGGAGGTCATGAATAGTCAGGGGCAGAACCATCAGGTGCAACATGCTGATTCTCCTGCTGTAAAAGCTGCAGCGGAAAAGCCCGCCGATGAGGGAGCACAAACGAATTCAGGCCCTAAAAAACCTTTGGCAGAAACTATTTCTCATCCAAAAGGTTTTCAGCTGCCTGAAACGATTGAAATTGGTACCGACATTCAATTACTGGTATCCAAGGATTTTGGCGTCTCCTGTCTGGGAAATTACAGTATTATATCAGTTGAAAAAATGTCGGTGATGGAAATCCTGAAATCAAATCTAAAGGTAGTAACTGCTTATGGAGGCGGTTTTGTCAGCAGTCTGGAAGGTCTGAAAAATGGCGCAGCAACTGGTGGCTTGAGACAGGACTGGTTTTTCTATGTAAATGGTATAGCCAGCAACCGCGGGGCTGATCAGGTGTCAGTAACCGGTGGTGACCGGATATGGTGGGATTATCATGGCTGGCAGACGGGAATAGCGCAGACTGCTGTAATTGGCAGTTATCCGGAACCTTTTATTAATGGGGTGAATCGGGGAAACAATCGGGTTACGATAATGGTTGCTCCGGAAAGCAAGGATTGGGCAGATAAATTGGCCGGACAACTGAAGAATAAAGGTAGTCAAGTGATTGTTACAGGTATTGATGATAATAAATTGGCTAATAGAAATGGTCCGGTAATAGTAATTGGCAAGTGGTCTGAATTAGCAGACTGTTCAGTTCTGAAAGTCTTAAATGATGGCGGAGCCCGTAACGGTTGCAGTATGCAATTTGCTGAAGAGAGTCTGAAGCTGTTGGATAATACCGGACAGGTAAAGAATGAAGCAGGCGACGGCTGGGGAGTAATTGTTGCCAATGGCAGAGGCCTGGGTGATACGGCCCCTCTTTGGCTATTGACCGGAAATGATGAAGCAGCAGTAGAGCAAACAGTTAAAATTATTGTAAATGAACCGGATAAAATAGCCGGCCGGTTTGGAGTGGCAGTGGGACCGGAAGGTCAGATATTAAATTTGCCCAGACCGTAATTCGCGGGGGAAAGCAGAATGAATTGGGATTATTCCTATCAGTATCGGGATAACTTTATATATAACCTGCATCCGGGCATTGTCTTGCTATTATGTACTAATTTTCTCATCTGGTGCCTGATTTTTTCCCATCCCTTTTATCTGGCCAGCTTGCTGCTGGCTAATGGTATGCTGTTGATCAGTGCCGGCCATTTGAAAACCTGGTACTTGTATTTGAAGTTTTCTTTGTTTATGTCAGCTGTAATTATAGTCATAAATCTGTTTTTTTCATCAGCAGGAACTACTACTTTGCTGGAGCTGACATTATGGGAGGGAAATACACTTAAAGCTTCCTGGGAAGCTCTCATGTATGGTCTGGGAATGAGTTTGCGGTTGATGGTGGCAATAAGTTCTTTTGCCTTATTTACTTTGGCAGTTGATCCTGATCAATTACTGGCCTGGGTGGGGCGTTTTGGTACTCGTACTGCTCTGGTGGCAACCTCCAGCCTGCGTATTATTCCAATGATGATTGAAGATTATCGGCGTATCACCGAAGTTCAGAAGTGCAGAGGAGTCAGGTTTAATCACCGTTCAATAAAGAAGCGAATTAAAAGCTACTGGCCGGTAATGGGGAGTATGTTGTTATCCAGTCTGGAGCGTTCCATGATAATGGCTGAATCGTTATATAATCGGGGTTATGGTTTAAAACCGCGTACTAACATGCAATTACTCCGCTGGCAAAGCGGAGATTATTTAGTATTGATTTCTACACTAACCGGAGTTGTAGTCGCCGTCCTGGCTCAATGGCAACAATGGAGCAGTTACAGTTACTATCCGGTTCTGGAACAGGTTGACAGCATGGAGATACTGCCGGCATTAGTGTTATTGCTGTTATTTGCCCTGCCGGCAATTATTAATTGGGGATGGGAAAAATGGCCGCAATTAAGGTCGACAACTTAACTTATCAATATGCGAATAGCAGTTTCCCCGCTTTGCAGAGTATTAATCTGGAAGTGCAGGCGGGGGAATTTGTTTTGCTGGCAGGTGGCTCAGGCAGTGGCAAAACCAGCCTTTTAAGAGCGATTAACGGCGCCATACCACATTATTATGCGGGATTTATTAAGGGTGAAGTTTATCTGGACAATCAGGCCGTAAGTTCTTTGGACCACCGCCAGAGGGTACAAACTGCAGGTCTTTTACATCAGGATGCCGAGAGCCAGTTAGTTATGAACAGTGTAGCCGCTGAAATTGCTTTTGGCATGGAAAATATGGGTATGCCGCTAAAAATTATGCGAAGAAGACTGACGGAATTAAACAGTGCCCTGAATCTCACCCGGGATAACCATAAACGGACAGCAGATTTATCTGCCGGACAAAAGCAAAGAGTAGCCCTGGCAGCTTTGTTGGCTATGCAACCAAAAATATTATTGTTGGATGAACCCACCTCACAGGTAGATCCGGTAGCAGCAGAAGAAATCCTTACTATTATCCGCCGCCTTAATGAAGATACCGGGATAACTGTAATAATGGCTGAACAAAGGCTGGAAAGATGTCTGCATTTGGCTGATCGCTTTATTGTTATGGAAAACGGGCAGATAAAAGGCGATTTTAAAAATGCTGATAATATGGCGCGCTGGGCAATTGAAAATAATTGCCCTTTTGTACCCCCGGTTCCCAGAGTATTTGCTTTGGCAGGGCATCCCTCCATACCGGTTACAGTTAAAGAAGGCAGGCAGTTGTTGCGGGGTTTGAGAACTTTTACAAATGTTGCTGAGCATAAGGATGATTTATCTGTAATAAAACCAATCAGCTCTGATTATATAGTTGAAATTAATAAGGTTTCTTATACTTATCCGCATGGAAGCAAAGCCCTCCGGCAGATTGATTTTAAACTGCCTGCCCAGGCTGTCACAGCCTTAATAGGTGATAACGGTGCCGGAAAGACTACGTTGCTAAAACATGTTATTGGTTTAATAAAACCTGACCGGGGCAAGGTTACTGTAATAGGTAGAGATACCCGTTATCTTGATGTTGAGGATTTGGCTTCTGATGTTGGTTATTTATCTCAACAACCGGATGATTATCTGTTTTTGCCTACAGTAAGAGAGGAAATTTCCTTTAGCCGTCGTAAGTTGGGCAGAGGAGAGGCTGAAACTGAAGAGCAGCTTATACATAGACTGGGCCTGTTGGAATATCTGGAATGCAACCCGCGGGATTTGAGTACCGGGCAGCGTCAGCGGGTAGCACTGGCTTCCATTTTGATCTCTCAACCTGAGATTTTACTGTTGGACGAGCCAACCCGGGGTATGGATTATAATTTGAAAGCTGAACTGGGAGAGATTCTTAAAGGATTGGTTCAAAACGGTGTAACCGTATTGCTGGTTTCCCATGATAACGAATTTATAGCCGAATATGCGGATGAAGTGGCGTTAATGGCGGCGGGCGAAGTTATTGCTCAGGGTCCGACCAGCGAGATACTGAGCGGGTCACTTTATTACGCACCTCAGGTCAACCGGTTATTTAATGGTCTGTATGAGCAGGAGGTTCTGACTATCGGGCAGGGTGTGGAATTGTTACAGAAATACAGGGTTAGGAGTAAGGAGTGAGGGGTGTAAATATAAACGCGCTGTTGACATTACTATTGGGGTTGGCTGGGTTGATATATCTGGGTATAAATGATTTGGCCAATTGGGCACTGGTCGCTACCGGAGCAGCAATACTTCTATTGGGATTTGCGGTCTGGAAGTTTGAAAACAGCCGGATTGATGCACGTATGCTGATATTAATTGCAACCATGTCTGCATTGGCAGGTGTTTCCAGGGTATTGTTTGCTGCCATACCCAATGTACAACCGGGCACCTTTATTGTTATGATTACCGGCTATGTATTTGGTCCGGCGACCGGTCTGGCTGTTGGTGTGCTTACCGCTTTTGTATCCAATTTGTTTTTAGGACAGGGACCCTGGACCTTATGGCAAATGTTAGGCTGGGGTTTATGCGGAATAGCAGCAGGATGGTTGGGGAAAAACCGCAATTTCAGGTTAATTCCCTTTCTCGTTTTATCAGGCCTGGCCGGATTATTGTTCGGGTTACTAATGAATAGCTGGCATTGGCTGGCATTTGTTTATCCTCTGAATGCCACGACTTTTTTAGCTACCTGGGCGGCCAGTATTATTTTTGATTTAATGCATGCCGCAGGCAATATTATTTTTGCCTTGATTTTAGGCCACCCATTTTATAATTATTTGCTTCGTTTTCGTATGCGTATGTTTTTCCAACCGGTCGGTAATAGCCCACCGGGCAAACATGATTTCTGAAGCTAATTTTGGTTTTACAATGGTGAGTTAGATTTGGCTTTTTTAGAACCTGACCCTTCCTGACTTAACTGACTGAACCTGACTTTTTCTGACTTATGCTCCGCCACAGACTCCGCAATTAATGTTGCTGTGTCTATTAAAACCCTCACCCTCGCTAAATATTCTTTTCGGGCAGGGAAGTATGGTACAGAACACGAATTATTAAGCGATATAAATAATTGGGAGGCTCTAATGCGTAATAAAAGATGGGAAGATTTTTCCGAGGAAGAGATTTTGGAAGCCAATATTGCCAAGTATGATCAGGATGCGATTGTGCAATTTTATGAGGACTTTGATGAACCACGTTATTCGTATATTGAATATGAAGTTATCTTTACTTCAGTTTTGGAAACGATGAGAAAAAAACTGGGCCGTCCGGTTCGAGCCGTAGATATGTGCGGGGGAGCTGGAAAAGGGGCCTTTACCTTGAAAGCCTGCCAACCGGATTGTCAGGTTACTCTGGTGGATCTATCCGAAAAAATGTTGGAGGTTGCCCGCCGAAAGGCTGGAAAAAACCGCCTGCATGATATTGATATAGTACAGGCGGATGCATTTAGTTTTTTGGAACAGGATAATGAATACGATTTATTCGTTTATTCTTCTGCCCTGCACCACTTTAAAGACCCGATTGCTCTCCTGCAGCAAACTGCAGAGAAGTTATCCCCTCAGGGTATGATTATCAGCATTGCTGATCCTAATACGCTCACTATGAGCCGTCGATATGGGTTTCTGCAATTTTCTGCTTCCGATTGGGAAACGAAAAAGCAGGTTATGAAGAATAAATTTGGCCGCTTATTTGGAGCTGATACAAAACAAAACAGTGATATGCCGGAATTTGATATTGCTGAATATCAAACTTTTACCGGTATTGATGATATAGCATTTACCAAACAAGTACAGAATATTGGCCTGCAGCCTTTGATACATTTGCGTTATCCGGCCGGTGAGCCGTATATAACCCGCCTTCTGCCTTATATTGGTTTGTACTGGGCTTTTAGTACCGTTTTACATAAAGATACTGAACCGGGTTATCAGATTTACCAGGAACAGATGAAAAGAGAGATTGCAACTAATTTGCCTTTCCGCATAAAATATTATTAAAATTACTTGTCTAATTGGTAATTTTTTGTTGACAAATGCATAATTGTTTATTAATGTAATACACATATTAAAACTGCATATTCGAGATGAGATGAGTTTAGTTTAGCAGAGGAGAGAAGAGCGAGATGAGCCGGTATGAGTATTTACATGCCAGCACTGTATCCCGTGCTGGTTTTTGTTTGCCTGTTTCCAGAGCAATAGTGTTCCCTGAACAACAAGTATTTGAACAAATGATGACCTGTTATCGTTTGGTTCCCTTGTATGCTCAGGTGAAGGTTGCCAATCTGGATTTAGCCCAATATTTCCATAAAAATTGTAGTGATCATCCTGCCTGCCTGCTGGAAAGTTTGACTGGCAGCGATAATGGTCGCTATTCAATTATCGCCCATCGTGCCATAAACCAAATAAGTTCCCGCATGAACAACCCGCAGGGAATTAAACTTTTGCGCGAGCAATGGTTGAATTTCCCGGCTCCGGAATTGGAGTTTCCTTTCTTTACCGGTGGTCTGATTGGCTACTGGTCTTATGAAACCGGATTGGCTTATCATGAATTGCCGATGCCTTCCGGTAATAATTCCATTGAACAAAGCTTTTTTATACCTGCTGAAGTAATCGTCTATGATCGTTTTGAACAGGAAATTACGGTCATAATCTGGACGGATGCTAAAAACGATGAAGCAGATATATTCAATAAAATATGCCGGCAATTGGATCGTTTGCTGGTCGATATTGGCAGCGGTGGTTACAGTATCAGGCGGCAATCACCTATATCAGCATCTCATGACTTAAATACCGAAGAGGGATTCATACCTTCAATAGATGATATTCAGTTTGGAAAGATGGTTAATAAGGCGGGGGAATATATTCGCCGGGGTGATATTTTTCAGGTAGTGTTGTCCCGTAGTTGGAGCAGGAAAAGCGCTGCTGACCCCTGGCAGGTATATCTTAATTTGCGGGAGTTGAATCCGTCACCGTATATGTTTTATTTTGCTCTGCCCGGATTTACTTTAATGGGTGCTTCGCCTGAAATGCAAATCCGGGTGCAAAAGGGGCAGGTTAAGACCAGGCCTATAGCGGGAACCCGAAAAGTTACCGGTGTGCATGAGATCGACCAGGCTTTGGGCAGAGAGCTTTTTGATGATGAAAAGGAAAGGGCCGAACATCTAATGCTGGTGGATTTAAGCCGTAACGACATTGGCAGGGTAAGTCAACCAGGTACGGTCAGAGTAGAAAAATTTATGCAGGTGGAGAAGTTTTCTCATGTGATGCATCTGGTGTCAGATGTTGAAGGAGAAATGCTCTCGGAACTGGATGCTCTGGACGCATTTCAGGCCGGTTTTCCTGCCGGGACTTTATCCGGAGCACCCAAACGCAAGGCCATGCAGATAATAGGGGAATTGGAGACCAGCTTGCGCGGTCCTTATGGTGGAGCAGTTGGTTATGTGGATTTTAACGGTAATTTGGATTCCTGTATTGCCATTCGCGGAGTTTTGCATTATCAGGATAAGTTCTATTTACAAAGCGGGGCCGGAATCGTAGCCGACTCGGTGCCCGAAATGGAAGCGCTGGAGACGCTTAACAAAGCCCGGGCACTAATGATTGCCATTAAGGAGGCGGAATAAATTGATTCTTATGATTGATAATTATGATTCATTTACTTATAACCTGGTGCAATATTTACAGGAGATGGGGCAGAAAGTACTGGTAGAAAAAAACGACCGTTTATCCATAAATCAAATCAGACAATTACGCCCGCAATCAATTATTATTTCTCCGGGACCTTCAACGCCAATGGAAGCCGGTATATCTATAGAGGTGGTAAAAAAGTTGGGGGAGGATTTTCCTATATTGGGAGTTTGTCTGGGACATCAATCAATTGCCTGTGCTTTAGGGGCACAGATAGAAATTAATTACCGGTTAATGCACGGAAAGATTTCGCCGGTATTTCATGATGGTAGCGTTTTGTTTAAAGATATTCCCAGTCCGTTTAATGCCACCCGCTACCATTCGCTGGTAGTAAAGGCCCAATCATTGCCGCCTGAATTACAGGTTAGCGCCTGGACTGCGGAAGGGGAGGTGATGGCTATAAGGCATCTTAAGTATCCGCTTTATGGAGTTCAATTTCACCCGGAGTCAATCTTTACCGGGGAAGGCAAAAAGCTGCTTTATAACTTTCTAATGGCGGTGCAGCCAGACAATGATTACCGCTATAAGACGGCGGCAGTATAAAAATTTTGGAGCAGAGATGAGCAGAGATGAGAGGAGAGAGGATTAGATGTTTGTATCGCTTTTAAAAAAAGTTATTGGGGGAGATAGTTTAACCCTAAATGAAGCTTATGAATCGGCTTGTCTGTTGTTGCATGGTGAGGTTCCAACCGCCCAGGCAGCTGCATTTCTGGCAGTATTACGGTCCCGAAAGGAAACTAATACTGAATTATCTGGATTTGTACAGGCTTTGTATCAGAAAGCCGTAACAGTGGACACCGGTCTTCAAGTATTGGATACCTGCGGTACCGGAGGAGACGGTATGGGGACTTTTAATATTTCTACCGCCGCTTCTCTCGTAGCGGCGGCCTGCGGTATACCGGTTGCCAAACATGGAAACCGGGCAGTAACAGGTAAAGTCGGTAGTGCTGATGTTTTGGAGGCCATGGGGGTTAACATTCAACTTTCTCCGGATGAGTCACGACATATGCTGGATAAAGTAGGAATTACCTTTTTATTTGCTCCCAATTATCATCCGATTCTAAAGCAGGTAGGCGGTCTGAGGCGGGAAATGGGCGTAATGACCATATTCAATTTCTTAGGGCCCTTGCTCAATCCGTTTAAGCCGTCATTTCAGGTGATGGGAATTGCTGATCCTGACTTGTTGGAGTCAGTAGCGCAAACGTCAATTATTACTGGCAGAGAGAGGGTATTGATTGTGCATGCCGATAACGGGATGGATGAGATTAGTCCGGTAGGTCCGACCCGCATACATGACGCCAGTTCCGCAGGAACCAATGCGTATAGCTTTGACCCCTCCAGTGTAGGCATAACTCCTTTTCCTCTGGAATTGATTAACGGCGGAGATGCTGAAACCAATGCCGCCATTATTAAAAATGTATTATGTGGCAGACCAGGTCCGCATCGGGATGCAGTAGTGTTAAATGCGGCGGCCGCCTTGCTGGCCAGTGGAAAAGCTCATGATTTTAATAGCGGGGTGTTACAGGCCGGGGAAGCTATAGATTCGGGCCGGGCCCTGAAAAAGTTGCAGCATATGATTGATTTTAGCCGGGATGGGATGAAGGCATGTTAGATCGTATAGTAGCACAAAAATATAAGGAAATAGAAGCACTAAAAGACAGGTTTCCTGCCGTGCCTTTAAAAGGTACCTCTTCATTTAACCCTTTCACTTTAAAGGGCGGAGCAGTTTCCATTATAGCTGAGGTGAAAAAAGCTTCCCCCTCAAGAGGAGTTTTGTGTGCGGATTTTAATCCGGTTAACCTGGCCGCCAGTTATGAGCAGAACGGAGCAGCGTTGGTTTCAGTTATAACGGATGAAC
>JAQVWB010000055.1 GCA_028698695.1 Syntrophomonadaceae bacterium
TGACAATCCTAATGGGTTTCGTATTGAAGATTTAAACCAGACGAAAACCTATACTTTGGATTCTGGAGTTAAAATTGTCCCGCTGGTAGCACCAAATCATCATAATTATGGGATTTACGAGATGCCGTTGCTGGATGAAAATTTTATTAAGAATTATCCTGATTACGGGCAATTTTTCTATGATTTTATCATAGGCAGCGACGGACAGTTGAAAATTGTTTCAGGTCGCTATGTACCTTGATTTTTTCATTCCGTTTAAATATGAATGAGGAGAACTTATCCTGCTGGTATTTTCATTTTACTTAAAGGCTAATAACTTTGCATATATTTGGGTTTAATAAATCAATTAGGGAAAAATTCTTCATGATTAAAAGGATATATGAGGGTTTCCTGGGACAAATAAAAGCAGGACCATACTGCTGGGAGAAAAAGAGCCAGAAGCACACATAAATGAATGAATTTTATGACTTCCCCTTTTTCATCATCATTCATTAATATAATAACCACATAATGAGCATAATTATTTACAGCAGAGTTTTAATTTTGTCATATATAAGGGGGCGCTAAGTTTGACCTATGAGGATATAGAAACCCGATATGATCAGAAAATGCATGAAATAGAGCCGGTGCTGGCCCATTACAGCAACTATGATCTGGTAATAGGCATACCTTTTCGGGATGAGTTTGATCATTTACCTAAAATGTTGTCTTCTATCGATCAGGTGCTGAAATCCTGGATAGGTCGCCGCCAATTGATTGTATGTGCCGGGGATTATTCAGCCGGACCAATTCTTGATACTATACATCTGCTTAATCTGCAACATCCTCATATAGAGTTTTTAATGCCGGCCGAAATAAGCGGTCGGGGTATGAGTGTCAGAGCTATAATGGATATTGCCAGCCAACTGGATGCGGATCTGATTCTATTTAATGCCCATATGACAACTGAGAATGGTCCCGGAGTTGATGATGCCTGGTTGGAGAGCTTGCTGACCCCTATTCAGGGGGAATACGATATGGTTTTGGGCAGTCTGCGTCGTTATATGGGAATAGACAGTATTGCCCATATGATGGCGGCACCAATTCTGGAAAGTTTTTATGGATGCCGTTTGGGAGACCCATTGGGGGGGATTTATGCTCTGAGTCATGATTTTGTTGAGGAATTGGCTCACGAAGCCCGATTCTGGGGTAAATATATTCAGGGTCATGGAATTGATTTCTGGATTCTGACGCGGGCATTATGCTGGAGCAAGCGTATTTGTGAAGTTAATAAAGGGGGTACCGTAAGAACTCACAGTCTGAAAACCCGCAATAAGATATTCTATGATAATGCGCTGACTATTTTTGAAGCTTTGAAACGGGACAGTGCGATCTGGCTTCAGGATCGGCTGATAATAAAAGTTGCTGACATTTTAGCCCGCAGTGAAATAAAAAGACCGGATAGCGTTAATTATCCAATAGACGATTTATTGGGGAATTACTATAGTGGTTGCGAAAATAATAAAAAATTATGTGAATTAGTTAAAAGTAAGGTTAAGTTACCATTATGGGAAGAGCTTGAACAGGGGGAAAAATTTTATCTGTCTGACGAAGATTGGATAAATGCTTTGTTTGAATTATTTTTGCAGTATTCATTTGACGAAGATTATAATGATCAGCAAATTATATCCCTGTTAACTGCCCTGTATAATGGGCGGGTAGCCAGTTACAGTTTGGAAATGCAGGCTTTTAGCGA
Source organism: Syntrophomonadaceae bacterium (assembly GCA_028698695.1). Taxonomy (GTDB): domain Bacteria; phylum Bacillota; class Syntrophomonadia; order Syntrophomonadales; family Syntrophomonadaceae; genus JAAYBS01. The sequence continues at coordinate 1,736 of JAQVWB010000055.1, forward strand.
AAAGGTAGCTGATGTTGGCGAGGCGGAGCTTGATAATCTTATGGTGGGGAAAATGGAATCAATTCGTCAACGTCTGACTAATAATTTCTGGGACAAAAAAGCGGATTTAAACCGCAAGTGGTTAGAACACTGGGAGCAAAGAAAACCGGCTATAATCCCACTGGGATATATGGAGTATGTTCCCGGCAAACCAGTAGTAGTACCCAAAAGGATTGCCGGTAAAGATCAGCATATAGTTCAAACCGATGATATTTTTAAAGATTTACGCCGCCGCTACGAATCCGATTTTAATCAGTTTCTAAGCCGGAGTCTTGATATGGATGTTGATAACAGTCCGGAAAATATAATCAGGGCAGTAGAAGAGTTTATGACCCGGGTGGAACAAACGCTGGATGAAATTCTGCCCGGAGATATCCGAACCGAAGAAGGCCTGCAGCAGTTTATTGATAAACTATTTTCGGTATTCCCTGATCAGCGTATGTTTACTATAAGTACGGATTTATTAAGGGAAATGATTATCCGTTTTCCGCCAGTAAATCTGATGATTCCACGCGGATTTTATCAGCCCCATCAGTTAATTGACAACCTCGATACCCGTGATGCGGTGACCTATGCCAATCTGGTTGAAAGCCTGAGTTATACTGACCGCGACTTGCTATGGCTGGCAGATAATTTAAAACCGGAGAGTTTTGAATGGACTGATTTAAAACCGGTTTTACTGACCGAAGAAGTTCGTATGGGGGTACTCAGCCAGGTAAAAATTGCCAATCTAAACCGTATAACCGGCCGGGTTGTAATACGCCCGCTGGATGCCGGAAAAGGTGGCAAGTTTCCTAAACTCAGATATTTCACCAGTATTGTTCGTCGTTTGGCCCAGGCTGATCATTACTCGGAGCTGTTTTTGAATACGGTAGCTGAACGCAAGAATATCGGCCTTAAAATTCGCAATGCACTATTGGGAGTAAGGCGCGGGGACGATTTTTCCGCCCATAATATTTTTGAGAATTACCATCATCGCAGTATGGTGCAAAAATTTCAGTATCTGGCTGATAAAATGGAGCAGGAAGGTAAAGGTGAAGCTGGCCGTATAATTGGATTAATGGCTTCCGGTTATGGCCTGAGTCAGGTGTTGGAAAATGAAGTGTTCCTAACCTGCACAGCCTGGAGCTGGGCCAGTTACAGTTATAAAGGTGGGGTTAAAATTCCTGCGCCTTTAACCACCAGTGTTGAATCCCGCTGGTTTAACCATGACTTTTTGGAAGTTTTATATAGACAGTTGGGTTATAATCCTGATGAAATCATCTCCTTAGTATTTCGCCTGATTCAGGCTGGGAAGAGCAATCAAAATCTGCTGGATATGCTTATGCCAACCCGACCTAAAGATGTGGCTGTGGTGGTACAGGAAACCACTAATGAACCCAGCAGGCATTTGCAGCGCTACCATGGCAACCCATTACTTGAACCGATAGACGGCTCCTGGTGGGAATCAAAATATGTGCTTAATCCGGGGGCACTGCGAATTGGGGATAAAGTATATCTGTTTTACCGGGCGGTTGGAGAGGATCAGATTTCCCGTATCGGCCTGGCGATAACCGATGGTTATAAAGTTTTGGAACGATTAAGCGAACCGATATTTTCGCCGGAAATTCCCGAAGAAGCCATGGGATGTGAAGACCCGCGTTTAACTATTATTGATGAGCGTATATTCATGCTGTATACGGCTTATGATGGCAATATTGCTCAGATTGCAGCGGCTTCCATAGAGGTAGATGACTTTTTGGCAGGAAACTATACCAACTGGCAGCGGGAAGGTCTGGCATTTAAAAATATCTGGGATAAGGACGCTATAGTTTTCCCGGAAAAGATTCACGGCAAATATATTGTTTATCATCGTATTGAACCCAGTATATGGGTAACTTACGCGAATGAATTGTGTTTCCCTTTAAGGGAAAACCATGCCATTATTGTGGGGCCGCGCCCGGGGCGCATGTGGGATTCTTTGAAAATTGGCGCCGGAGCGCAGGCATTAAAGACTAAATACGGGTGGTTGTTGATTTACCACGGAGTGGATAATAATTATGTATATCGTTTGGGAGTTTTACTGGTAGATTTGAATAATCCCCAAAAGGTAATTTATCGTTCCCCCAATCCCATTTTGGAACCGGAAGAAGATTATGAGATTGGTATTTCGGGAGCCTGGGTACCTAATGTTGTCTTTACCTGTGGTGCAGTAGCCGGCAGTGACAAGGATATATTGGAAGATGATGATGAAATACTGGTCTATTATGGGGCCGCTGATACCAGTATAGGGGTGGCAACTGCTACACTGGCCGATTTAATTCCGGAAAGATTCCGAATTAGCAGCTGATAAAAGCAAACTTAAATAGTGGGCCCGTAGTGTATTTTGAAAGAGTTCTATCAGATTTCTTAACCTGACTTAACCTGATTTATACCGACTTGACCTGACAATATAATAAAATAAGGTTCTATTGCAAAAGTATACTCTGATGATTGGGACATCAGGTTTTTCTTAACAATCGCATACCGTTAAGCGTTACCAGAATGGAAGTGCCTACATCCCCGACTACTGCCAGCAACATGGTTAGCAGTCCGGGAATAATCATTAAAAGAATGGCAGTTTTAAACAACAAAGAAAAGGCAATATTTTGTTTAATAATTCGCAAGGTTTGCCGGCTTAGTCTGATGGCAAAAGGCAGACGTGATAAATCATCTGACATAAGAGCAATATCAGCAGTTTCCAGGGCTACATCCGTACCGGCGGTTCCCATGGCTATTCCAACGGTAGCTCTGGCCAGAGCCGGAGCGTCATTTATACCGTCACCCACCATGGCTACCCGGTGGTCGGCTAATAGCTGCTCTATAACCTTTAACTTGTCATCCGGCAACAACTCGGCATAAAAACTATCCAGACCGGAGTTATTGGCAATTGTTGCTGCCACTTGGTGATTATCACCAGTTAGCATAACCATCTGCTTTATACCTGATTTACGCAGCGCAGCAGTCACATCAGCGATATCCGGACGCAGATTATCCATTAAAGATATGATCCCGATTATTTTTAACTGGTTTCCTATCAATACTACGGTTTTGCCTTCATTTTGCATACTTGCTATCTGTTCCATATGGACCCGGACATCGAGATTAAGACTGTCAAAATAGCGTAAATTACCAATATGGTAACGCTGTTCATTAATAATCCCATTGGCACCTTTTCCCGGTACAGCCTGGAAATCAGAAACCGGCGGAATAGTAACGGCTTTTATCTCTGCCTTTCTTATAATGGCACTGGCCAGCGGGTGCTCGGAACGATTTTCAATTCCGGCAGCAATGGTCAGCAATTTATCAACAGTCATATCAGAGAGGCTTATCAGGTCAACTACTTCCAATTTTCCTTCAGTAAGGGTACCGGTTTTGTCAAAGGCTATGACTGACAAGCTGCCTAACTCCTCCAAATGACTACCGCCTTTAATTAACACTCCCTGGCGGGCGGCATTACCAATTGCGGAAACAATTGCAACCGGTGTGGAAATTACCAGTGCACAGGGACATGCAACCAGCAACATAGCCAGAGCCATATATATCCAATGATACCAGGGCTGATGCATTAACAACGGAGGTATTATCGCTACCATTATTGCCAGTATAATAACGGTGGGCGTATACCAGCGGGCAAAACGATCAATCAGTTGTTGTGAAGGAGCCCTTTCACTCTGGGCCTGCTCTACCATGGTTATTATTTGCTGCAGAGTTGTATCTTTATATTCTCGCGTAACTTTAATTTCCAATGAACCGTATTGATTGATTGTACCGGCAAAGACTTCGCTGTGCGGTTCTTTGAACACCGGTACAGATTCTCCGGTAATGGCTGCCTGATTAACGGTTGAGCTTCCTGATAGCACCATCCCGTCAGCAGCTATGGTCTCCCCGGGAGAAATTATGATTAAATCACCAACCTCCAATTCGGTGACGGGAATTTTATAATCCTTGCCATTTCTTCTGACCAGAGCTTCCCGCGGTGATAAATCCATCAGTGTCCGAATGGAGTTGCGGGTTTTGTCAAATGTATATACCTGCAGAAAATTCCCCAGTGAAAACAGAAAGACTACTGCCAGAGCTTCCTGATATTCGCCAATTATAGCAGCTCCGATGACTGCTATTACCATGAGGGCATTCATATCCAGTTCACGAAGGGTATGCAAAGTATACCAGCCGGTCAGTGCCGGCCGATAAATACCTGCGGCTATACCAATAATAATAACCAATAAAACAGCTGACCCAGGCATGTGCAGCCATATAGCCAGCAAGACAATGACAAGAGCCAGACCGGATAAAAGCATGGAAGCGCTGTAATTGTGCTTTAACAGATAAACCACCCGACTCTTGAAGTTCCGTTTCCCGAATTTTTTAACCGGCAAAGAATCAGAGCTGATTTCGTAGCCCATATTTTTTACCAGATTTATTACCTGTTCTTCTTTATCAACTCCCGGCATACCCTGGTATCTTATATTCAGTTTCCCCGTGGAAAAAGCCAGTTGTGCATCAATTACCACCGGTAATTGTTTGACAGCCGTTTCAACTTTGGCTGCACAACCCGGTCAATCCATTCCGGTGATATAAAAATTGCTTATATTAGCCTGCAAATCTGCTATATCCATGGCGGTCACGGTCACCGCTCCTTTCCTGGAAAAAGTATTTATTCAGTTACATGTCCCAGACCCTGCTCAAAAATTTTCTCAACATGTTCATCAGCCAGCGAATAATATACTACTTTACCTTCCCGTCTGTATTTAACCAGCTTATCGGCTCTCAGAAGTCTGAGATGATGAGAAACAGAGGATTCAGAGGAACCCGTAACTGCTGCCAGGTCACATACACACAATTCGTTATGCTTGAGAGCAAATAATATTTTAATTCGGGAATTATCACTCAGAGTTTTGAAAATATGGGCCAGAGCCTGCGTTATATCTTCAGAGGGCATAAGCTCTATCGTAGCTGCAACTTTCTCTTCATGAATACATTGGACACTGCATAAATCGTCATGCTCGACTGACATAAATATACCCCCCAATATTATCAACATTTGAACAACTGTTCATATGTTGATAATATTAGTATGTTTCACTTAAGTCAACTGTTATTCCGAATTAAAAACAAAGCTTTTAATAGTATTAATATTAAAGCCAAACTGGCTGGCCCAATTATTGCGAATCTTGCAAAATTTTAATTCATTTACTTTGTTCGTGAAAATGATATATAATCGGAAGGTATAAATTAATATAGGGGAGGTATCGTATTGCCGTCGAAATTTACTTACAATGAAGAAGCTCTGGAAAATCTGCGCATTGAAGATGCCAGTATATTGGACAGGCTTATTGATGACGAGTCCTTTCGCGAAGGAAACTTAAAAAAACACCGGGGTAAAGTTGATAAACGCATCACCCTGCAAGAAGCAGTCAGCAAATATGTCAGTGATGGCGACATTATTTCGGATACCGGGTTTTCTTATGTGCGTACACCCATGCAGGTATATTTCGAAATTTGCAGACAGCAAAAGAAAGACCTGCAGTTCATTGGTTCCCCGAATACCAACCAGTCCTATGTGGCCTGGGCCGGGTGTTCAAAATACTCGCATAACTCTTATATAGGTGCAGAAATGCGAGGCACCGACCGTAATTATTCCAGAATGGTAAAGGATGGCAGAGTAAAGGTACTTTCTGAATGGAGCCATGGTTCTATGGGTCTTGGTTTTAAGGCTGCCCAATATGGCGCCCCCCATATTGCCTGTAAACAGTTGCTGGGTTCGGAAATGCTCAAGTATAACCCCTTTGTAAAAGAAGCCAGGGATCCCTGGAGCAATGACCCGGTTGTCCTGGTCAGCGCTCTTCATCCTGACGTGGTATTCATCCACTGCCAGCAGGCTGACCGGTTTGGCAATGCCAAAATCAGTGGACCGGCTGTCAATGATATAGCCCTCGCGTATGCCTGTCGCAAAGTCATTATAACCTGTGAAGAGGTTGTACCTGAATTAGTCATGCGATTTGATACCAAGGATACCTGCATTCCTTTTATGATTGTTGATGCGGTAGTAGAATTACCTTTTGGCTGTCTGCCTGGATGCTGCCCGGGTTATTATTACTGGTCACGCGAGTGGTGGGAATGGTTGATACGTAATGCCCTGAAATCTGATGACACTGTAAAGGATTTCCTGGATTACTGGATATTTACCACTAAAGACCAATTTGATGTGATTGAAAAACTCAATAAAAATTTAGGTGGTCCGAAATACCTGCATACTCTGCAGCGTCTGGAAAAGGCCGAAGAATATTTAATTGAAGATATCGGTGTCGATTTTAGTTATGAACCAGTTATACCAAAAACGGAATAAGGGAGGGACAGTTTTGAGTACACCTGCTAATCCATTTGAACAGTTAGCTTATAATATTGCTTTACAAATACAGGATGGTCAAATAGTTTATGTCGGTACCGGTCTGCCCATGGTCGGTGCCATGCTGGCCAAAAAAACCCATGCACCTAATATAACCCTGGTTTATGAAAGCGGCGGACAGGACCCCTGGGAAGGACCCATGCCCTGGTCGGTTGGTGGAGCCGCTACTTTCAGAAGAGCTCCTATGAGCATGGAAATGGCCCATTCATTTGCCATGGCTGCCAATGGGTTTGTTGATATTGCTTTTCAGGGTGCTGCGCAGATTGATATGTATGGCAACCTGAATACGCATTTTATCGGTGGCGGGTTTTGGGATTTCAGATCTCGTTTAACCGGAAGCGGCGGCGGCAATGACCTGAGTTCTCTGAGTGAAAATGTTATTCTGGTTGGCCTGCAGGACCCCAGTAAATTCCCGGCCAAGTTGGAGTTTTTAACCAGCCCCGGACATTTAACCGGCGGGAACAGCCGCAGGGAAGCGGGTCTTTTGGGCAACGGACCGGTAGCCTGCGTGACTCAAATCGGGGTTATGGATTTTGAACCCGAATCCAAATGGATGAGAATTAAAGGTTTGAATCCCGGGATGACAGTGGAAATTGCCCAGGCATGTACCGGCTTTGAACTTAAAGTACCAGAGCAAATTGAGAATATTCCAGTTCCCAGTGATGATGTTTTGCAAGTATTGCGTGAAGTGGTAGACCCCCATGGAATATTTATTACTTTTCCACCCCGCGTAAGATAGCAAGGGACAAGGGGACTGCTTCGCATTAAAACTTAATTAAGCAACAAATTTCGGAGGGTTTTTAAAGGCCCTCCTTTTTTATGGCCTGTATGGCTTGATTCAGCTTATTCAAATTATGTGCTACATATTGCTCGGTCAGGGGACAAGGGAACGGTGAAGTGCTTGTCCCGCTCAAAAGAGATCCTTCGTCGCCTGCAGTTCCTCAGGATGACATTTACTTTTTGTGTGGTCTCGCAATTACCCACTGGCCTGATTCAGCTTATTCAGTTTATGGGCTACATATTGCTCGGTCAGCAGCAGGGAAAGGATGGCTTCTGCACCCTGATTCAGGTTTACTCCCTTTGCAGTCAGGGCATCATAGCAACCCCCGGAATTCTTGTCGTAGAGCGTTAGTCCATGTATGTTCTTGCCATGATACCATTGATAAGAGGCGTTGGCTTTCTCCAGATATTCAATTTTGCCGGTAGTGTGATAAGCTTCCAGGCAGGCAAAAGCAGTTGAGGCGGCATCAACCGGCTGCTGGTCAAACAGGGCTGGTAAAGAGCCCCTTTGAAACCAACCTTCATTGCCAATTATATTTAAATAACCTCTGGCAAGTAAGGTGTCACACAAGAATCCCAGGGAGTTATTGGCAATGTTTAAGGTCTTTTTATCACCGGTCAGACGATACAGGCAAAACATGGACTGGGGCAGAATACCGTTACAATATGTTAACGAATTCTCAAACCAATACCAATTATTATCATGACAATTATGATAAAGGTTAATGAGAAAATTGCCCAGTTGCTGTATTATTTCATGAAGATTATTATACAGCGCCGGCCGCGTATGACATAAACCGGTTAAAACATAGGCAATGGCCCGCGGGGATTTAAAGTTCATGGTTGCGGAGAGATTTCTCTGCAACATTTGGCCGCACAGGGAACGAATATCAGCATAGATGGAGTTGGTTCCCAGACAACATGCCATTATTGCCCGGCCAAAACTATCTTCAGAGTCAAACTGATGAGAAAAATGACCGTTTAACATAAAATTTGCCCAAGTGTTCCCTTGTTGGCAGGCGTAGAGGAAATCTGCATAATGTCTGGCCAACCGGTAACCATTCTCCATTTCCAGTGCTACAATAAATGCGCGGGCATTATCGTCCAGTGTATAACCACTGGAAGGATCAGGTCTGGAATTTTTGGAGAACTGTAACATGCCGGTTGTATCGGTGATATTAATTAAGTGCCTGTAATCCAGTATAATTAACCTTTTCACTTTCTACTTGATAATCCTGCAGGAGACTTTTGATTAAATTGTCATAACGGGCACCCGTCTGAGGCCAGGTCATGGATTTTCCTATG
>JAQVWB010000056.1 GCA_028698695.1 Syntrophomonadaceae bacterium
CGCCATCTTCCAAAGAAGCATATCGACCCAGAACTTCTGATACTCCAACCTCATTTCACAGTAACTCTGACTTGGAGATACCACCTTTTCTGCGACGTAAATAAAAATATATCACTAAAATTTAATAGAAAAACAGCTTAAAAGTAAAAACCGGGAAATAACCCCCGGTTTTTTGTTTTATTTGGATTTGCTTTTTATTTAAGAGATTATTAAATAAGACAAGTTTTGTAAAGTGTTACTGTTATAATTTGGAATACATGTAATTTTAAAAATAAAAGTATAGATATAGTGGCGCAAAATTAGCCAGTTATGGAAAGGATATTGTGACTGTTATTGAAGGGCCTCAAGTTTATGCAGATATAACCTTTCTAATCAATTTTTTAATGGATTTCATAATCCTTTGGGCAACTGCCAGGCTTATAAATCTGCCAGTAAAATACGGGCGCTTAATATTAGCGGCAACTATTGGTGCTATTTATGCGGTAGGTTATTTAATACCTGAACTCGCCTGGGGATATTACATGCCGCTCAAGATTATAGTTTCTGCATTATTGATGTTTATTGCACTGAATCCTCCAACCATCCAACAGTTTATAAAAGGATTTATGTATTTTTACGCTATTAATTTCCTCGTGGCAGGAACTACTATTGGATTAACATATCTGGTTAACAGTCAGCATAAAGCTGCGCCCATCAGTTATTTCTGGTTAACGGGAGGAATAGCAGTTGCGCTATGGATAGGGGTCCGGGGTGAAAAAATCCTGGCCCAGCGAATAATACCAGCTTTGCTTAACTATCCGCTTGAAGTACGGATCGAAAACAAACAATGCAGCGGCAGAGGATTTCTGGATACTGGCAATGGATTAAGAGATCCATTAACTGATCGTCCAGTAATTATTGCCGAGTACCTGTGGATAAAGGAGCTGCTTCCCGCTGATTTTGTAACAGCATATGAAAATCAGGAGGAGCAGGAGAATATGATGAATTTAATGGGAACCTGCTGGGCAAATCGTTTAAGAATTATTCCTTTTTCATCCATAGGTAAAAAGAATGGTTGGCTGGTTGGAGTCAGAACCGATGAAATTATATTGAATAATGGGCGCCGGCAAATAACCCATAACAATCTGGTTGTTGCTCTATATCAGGAGCAATTGAGTACTCAAGGAGAATATCAGTTGTTAATACCGGGAGAAATACTGGAAAAGAGGTAGAGAATTATGATTAAAATCAAAAAAATCAAGCTTTGGTTGATAGAGTGGTGGATTAAGCGCAGAGTTCCTCAATATGTGCATTATATTGGTTCAACTGAAGTGCTTCCGGCACCGTTAAAAGAACCGGAGGAAATCGATTTAATTAAGCGTCTGGATGCAGGTGAAATGGCGGTAAAAACCAAGTTAATTGAGCATAATCTTCGCTTGGTAGTATACATAGCCAAAAAATTTGAAAACACTGGAATTAATATTGAAGATTTAATATCAATTGGCACCATCGGTTTAATCAAAGCAGTAAACACTTTCGACCCTAAAAAAAATATAAAACTGGCAACTTATGCCTCACGTTGTATTGAAAATGAAATACTTATGTATCTGAGACGAAATTTAAAAACCCGTTCGGAAGTATCTCTGGATGAACCCTTAAATGTTGATTGGGATGGTAATGAATTATTATTATCAGATGTACTGGGAACTGAAGGGGATATGATTTACAAAAGAATCGAAGGTGAAGTGGAGAAAAGCTTACTCTGGCAGGCTATGCATAAACTCAGTAAGCGGGAAAATACCATAATCAAACTCAGATTTGGTCTGGAAGATGGTATGGAAAAAACACAAAAAGAAGTAGCTGATGTATTGGGAATATCCCAATCATATATTTCAAGACTGGAAAAACGCATTCTCAAAAGACTGCAGAGAGAAATTCGAAAAATAGAATAAGAGTAAATAGCTTTGCCTATTCCCGAATAAACTAAATGGAAATCGTGAATACTTTTTAACAATAACACAAATATTTTGGCCGGTATCCATTTAAATTTAATTATTACAGGGAAGGGGCCAGCAACTTGATAAATAAGGTGGAAATTTGCGGAGTTAATACCTCCAAACTACCCGTACTGAAAAATGACGAAATGAGAATACTGTTTGGCAAAATGCAGGCTGGGGATATAAGTGCTCGTGAAAGCCTGATTCAGGGTAATTTACGGTTGGTTTTAAGCGTTATTCAGCGGTTTAGCAACCGTGGTGAATATGTGGATGACTTGTTTCAGGTAGGTTGTATAGGACTGATTAAAGCAATAGATAACTTTGATTTAGGCCAGAATGTGCGATTTTCAACTTATGCAGTACCTATGATAATTGGAGAAATCAGACGTTACCTGCGGGATAATAATTCTGTGCGGGTATCGCGATCCCTGCGCGATATTGCCTATAAAGCTCTGCAAATAAGAGAAAGATTAGTTGCTGAACAGGCCAATGAACCTACTATCAGTCAAATAGCTCAGGAATTACAGGTTCCGCGTGAAGAAGTAGTATTTGCCCTGGATGCCATTCAAGATCCGGTATCCCTGTTTGAACCTATTTACAATGATGGCGGGGACCCAATCCTCGTTATGGATCAGATTAGTGATGAGCATAATAGTGATGATTTATGGCTGGAGGAAATAACTATAAATGAAGCCATGAAAAAGCTAAATGAACGGGAAAAGCATATTGTTTCGTTAAGATTTTTTCATGGAAAAACTCAGATGGAGGTTGCTGATGAAATCGGCATTTCACAGGCACAGGTATCCAGATTGGAAAAAGCCGCTCTTAAGCAATTACGCAAACATGTATAAGAAAACTAAACCACTGAATACGAGAAGCGTGATAACTACAATTTTAATCGGGATAGTTCTATCTTTATTAATCCCGCTTACAGCTGATATTTTTTATACTGAACCAGCCTTTACCTCTGATAATTTAATTCGCATGAATGTGGTAAGCAAGTAATAGGATTAAACCAGTGCTCTCGTTATGCTAGAATAGCTATAAGAGTAAAATAATACGAGGGACAGGTATGGAGAGCGAAAAATCCGGAGTAAAACTGTGCTGGAATTCAAAAGGCATTAACCTGCCGCTTCCCGATCAACTGATGCTACAAAAGCAGCAAGTTAATCCTTGTACTATGTCCTTAAATAATGTATTCATTCCTGCCCAAACTGACTATTCCCCTCAAAATAGAATACTGCAGGGAAATAACCTTTCCATAATTCCGAATCTGATTAAACAGGGCCTGGATGCAAAGTTTGATTTAATATATCTTGATCCTCCCTACCTGAGTAATGCTGTTTATAAATCCAAAATTTTAATCGGGCAAGGCGAAGAATCGCAATGGCTGGAGCGTCAGATCTTCAATGATTTGGGTTCTGAGAATATGGAGGATTATTTAAATGAATTGCTGACTTTATTTAATATGATTAAGATTTTATTATCGGATGAGGGCAGTCTTTTTGTTCATCTTGACTGGCATAGCAGCCACTATGTAAAAATCCTTCTGGATGAAGTTTTTGGCCGGCAACAGTTTATAAATGAAATAGTATGGTGCTATAGCGGAGGAAGTGGAAGCAGAAATCATTTCCATCGTAAACATGATTTAATTCTATGGTACAGCAAAACTGACCAATATATTTTTAATCCTCAGTATCGTCCTTATTCAGAGGCTACTATGCAGCGCGGGCTTACAAAAGTAAAAGGCGATCGCTACAAACTTAAAGAACAAGGTGCACTGTTAAATGACTGGTGGACAGATATAGGTAAAATTTTGAGTCCTACTGCCTATGAGAATCTTAAATTTCCAACCCAAAAACCAATTATGTTACTGGAAAGATTAGTAGCCACTGCTTCCCATCCAGGCGGTCTGGTAGGGGATTTTTATTGCGGTTCAGGTACCACCGCCCAGGTATGCCATCAAATGGGACGAAAATACATAGTATGTGATAATAACCCAATAGCTATACAGACTTGTATGCAAAGAATGCTGCGTATCAAGGCCGATCCATTTTTTTTATTCAGTGCTTTACCCGAAACCTGTAACCAGCTGGAAATAGGACCTGTGCAAATTGTTCCCCATAATGAGGAATACGATCGGGTTGATATAATTTTACTAAACTATAAACCTGCACCGGTTAATCAGAACGAGAACAAATTGCACTTTACTGCCTATATAGATTTTTGGGAAGTAGGTTATGAAAATGAGCAGGATACATTTGTTTCGATTGTGCAGATTCTTCGCTCCAACCGCAGCTTTGATTACAGCCTGCCCACTGTAGCCAGTCTGCTAATGACTGCCAATATTCCCTCTCTTAAGGTAAAAGTCCGGGATGTATTTGGAAGCACCGCAGAATGTGATGTTCTCTAATTATTGGAACCTGACTAACCTGCTACAAAAATTGCGATGCCCTATGGGGCTGAGCATCATTGCCCCGAAAGGGGACTTTTGCTGACTTGACCTGACTTATATTTTTTTTAAAGAATAGTCAGGTTAATTCAGGTACAGTCAGGTTAAAAATCTGGATATCTAAACTAATATCCCCCTATCGGGGACTGCCGATGTTTTCAACCCTTCTGGTATGAACCCAATTAATGTTGTTGCAGCGACCCTCGTCTATTTAGAGTACACCTACTCCGCCAGATAGGGCTTTATAATACGTCTGATGTCAGCATCCCGATAATCGCCCACCGGCAGAAATACATTTTCAAATACATTTTCATCCCTCAACTCATCGAGCCGAAGTGGCAATCTGACTTTATTGCCGGAATATTCGAGTGGCTCAGAACTGTAAATACGCATAATTACCTCCCTGGATTTAAAGAAAATTGGCTGCAAAACCTTTATGAAACTTTTTTAGTAGAATCAAAATTATAAAATAATTATATATATTATCCCCCGGGTACAGGATTTTAGATTAAGTAAATAATGTTATATAAAGCCCGGTAATTAAGTATTTCAAAAAAACAAAAAAATTGCAATTAAGGAAATTAAGTTGCAGCATCGTAAAATTTATGGTATCAATGGCTGTAAGGTTTTACTTAATGGAGGTAAATCCATGGATAATATTGAATTGGCCGCATTATGTCATTTACATACCATAAATGGCATTGGCAGTCGTACATTAGAGTTAATTAAAAACAGGTTTGGCCGGTTTGATGCCTGTTATGAGGCCGGGTCCAACCTGCTATATAAGCATTTATCACCGGAAATAGCAGGTTTAATAATAGACTCCAAGTCCAGGAATCAAAATACACTGGATAGAATAAGGGAAAATGGTTTCGAGGTATTATGTATTGAGGATGAGGAATATCCATTATTACTTCAGACTATTCCAAATCCGCCCTATTTGTTATACTATCGTGGCGAGGTTAATATATTAAATCAGTTTTGCCTGGCTATTGTTGGAGCTCGGGCGGCAACTGTATATGGCAGAAATTCAGCTCTGAAACTGGGGGAAGAACTTGCTGCTCAGGGTATAGTGATAACCAGTGGATTGGCTCGGGGCATTGATACGGAAGCTCATCGGGGGGCTCTGAATGCAGGAGGAAAAACTATAGCTGTGTTAGGCAGTGGCCTGAATGTAATTTATCCCCGGGAAAACACCAGGTTGTTTAATGAAATCGCGGAAGGTGGAGTAGTAATAAGTGAATTTCCTTTGGATACACCTCCGGAACCTAGTAATTTCCCGATGCGAAACCGGATTATTTCCGGTTTGAGTCGTGGTGTTGTGGTAGTGGAAGCCCGGGAAAAAAGCGGAGCACTCATAACGGCAGACTTTGCTTTGGAACAGGGACGTGATGTCTTCGCCTTACCAGGTCCAGTGACCAGTAAAACCAGTATAGGGCCGAACCGTTTAATTCAACAGGGGGCCAAATTAATTATTACCGTTCAGGATATTTTGGAGGATTATAGCTGGGAGGGCTTTAGTAAGCCTTCTGAGTCTTTACAACAGGAATTATTATTTGCGTCTCCGCAAGAAGATAGTATACTACAATGGATAAACTATGAGGGCACTCATATAGATGAAATAATTCAACTTAGTGGTTTAAACATAGGTGAAGTAAGCACTCAATTATTTAAATATGAACTTCAGGGCATAATTGCATCCATTCCAGGTAATTATTATGTAAGGCTCAGGTAAATTTAAATTCACTAAAGAGGTGATTGTAGTTGGCGGGAAATACCCTTATTATTGTTGAATCGGCGGCTAAAGCCAAGACCTTAAGTAAGTTTTTAGGTAAAGGTTATCGGATTAAAGCATCAGTGGGTCACATTAAAGACCTTCCGAAAAGTAAAATTGGCATTGATATAGAAAATGATTTTGAGCCGCAGTATATTACTATTCGGGGCAAGGGAGAACTATTAAAAGAAATCAAGGATGAGGCATCAAAAGCTAACCGGGTATTGTTAGCAACTGACCCTGATCGCGAGGGTGAGGCTATAGCCTGGCATTTGCAAAAAGCAATAAAACTTCCTGAAGACTCTTCCTGCAGAATAGAGTTTCATGAGATTACCAGGGATGCGGTGAAGTCCGCTATTAAGAATCCCAGGCCAGTTGATAATAATCGAGTAAATGCCCAGCAGGCCAGAAGAATAATGGATCGTCTGGTAGGATATAATCTTAGTCCTCTGCTATGGAGCAAGGTGCGCAAGGGATTAAGTGCGGGCCGGGTACAATCGGTAGTAGTCAGGATAATTTGTGAAAGAGAAGAAGAAATCAGAAAATTTGTCAGCGAAGAATACTGGACAGTTGATGTAGATTTAACTGATGTAAAAAACAACCGATTTCGGGCTCGTGTAGTCTCTTTTCAAAATGCCAAACTCGAGATACCGGATAGCAAAGCCAAAGATATTATTGAAAACTATTTACTTAAAGCCAGTTATAAGGTTTCCAAAATTGACTCCAAAGAAAAACGGAAAAAGCCTAATCCCCCATTTACAACCAGTACTATGCAACAGGAAGGCTCCAAACGACTTAACTTTTTTAGCAAACGTACCATGAAAGTAGCCCAGGAGCTTTATGAAGGATTGGAAATAGGCAAAGAAGGCACTGGGGGCTTAATAACTTATCTGAGAACTGATTCAACCCGGGTGTCCCCTGTAGCCCAGGCCGAAGCTATGGAATATATTAAAGAACATTTTGGAGCAGAGTATGCGCCTGCGACTGCTAATGAATACAAAAGTCGCAAAAGCTCACAGGATGCTCATGAAGCTATACGACCAACCTCGGTTTATCGGACTCCGGAAATGGTTAAACCATTTCTTACCCGTGATCAATACCGTCTTTATAAACTAATCTGGGATCGATTTGTCAGCAGTCAGATGACAGCAGCAGTTTTTGATACTATAGCAGTTGAGATTAATGCCGGAGATTATCAATTGCGGGCAGCATCTTCGCAGCTGAAATTTGCCGGTTATAAAAAAGTATATAATGAACAGGAGGAGGAAGAGGTAAAAAACCCGATACCTCCACTGAAAGCCGGTCAAAAGCTGAATCTGAAAGAACTATTGCCGGAACAGCATTTTACTCAACCTCCTCCACGCTATACAGAGGCAAGTCTCGTGAAATTGCTGGAAGAAAATAACATTGGCCGTCCCAGTACTTATGCGCCCATTATTGATACCATTTTAAAAAGGCATTATGTGGAAAGATTAAATAAACAATTTGTTCCCACCGAGCTGGGTTTTATAGTAGTAGATTTATTAAAAGGGAATTTTACCGATATTATGAAGGTGGAATTCACAGCTCAAATGGAAGAAGAGCTTGACTTAATCGAAGAGGGGAGTCTTGATTGGCGCAAAGTAGTCAGGAAGTTTTATGAGCCTTTTGAAGCTGATATGGATAAAGCCAGAGATTTAATTGAAAAGATTGAAGTAAAGGACGAAGAAGCTGGTAAAGATTGTCCCCAGTGTGGTAAACCATTACTAATAAAATACGGTCGTTTCGGAAAGTTTCTGGCTTGCTCAGGATTCCCTGAATGTCGTTATACCGGGTCTATTAATGAAGAAGCCGGTGTAGACTGTCCATTTTGCAGTTCCCCGGTAGCAGTATTAAAAACTAAAAAAGGACGCAGATTTTATGGATGTACCAGATATCCCGACTGCAATTTCCGCTCCTGGAACAAGCCTACGGGTGAAAAGTGTCCGGTGTGCGGAGAAGCAATGGTGGAGAAGGCAGATAAGGGTAATGGAGCTGAGGTTATTTGTCAAAATACTGAATGCAAACATCGTAAAGAAACGAGGGAATAAATTTGTCTGTAGTTAATGTTATAGGTGGTGGGCTGGCGGGATGCGAAGCTGCTCACCGTATTGCTGCCGAAGGAATTAGGGTTAAACTATGGGAAATGAGACCCCAAAAACCTTCCCCGGTGCATGAAACCGGGAATTTGTCCGAACTGGTTTGCAGTAATTCTTTAAAATCTGATATCCAGGGCACTGCCCAGGGTTTGCTGAAAGCGGAAATGCGAATCCTGGGTTCTCTATTACTCGACTGTGCTGAACAGACCAGAGTACCGGCAGGTTCTGCACTGGCGGTAGACCGCCTGAAGTTTTCGCAGTTGGTAACGGACCGAATTGAGGCTAATACTTTAATTGAAGTAATAAGAGAAGAAGTGTTAACCATACCCGCCGGTGAGGTTAGCATTATTGCTACTGGACCGCTTACCTCGGAAAAATTCTGGCAGCATCTGCAAAATATAACTGGCAGTAACCTGTATTTTTTTGATGCAGTCGCCCCCAGTGTCACTGCAGCCAGTCTTAACCGGGAAAAAGTATTTAAAGCCTCTCGTTATGGCAAGGGGAGTGATGATTACTATAATTGTCCTCTGCAAAAAGAAGAATATGAACATTTTTATGAACAGTTGGTTGCAGCAGATATAAAAGAAGGACATGCCATTGACAATATACCTTTTTTCAGTGCCTGTACTCCCATTGAAGTAATGGCGCGCCGGGGTATAGATACATTAAGATTTGGTCCTATGAGACCAGTGGGTCTTGAAATTCCAGGGGATGATAGCAGACCATATGCAGTTTTACAATTGCGCCAGGAAGATAAGGAAGGTCGAATTTATGGATTGGTAGGTTTCCAGACCCGGTTACGCTGGGGCGAACAAGACCGGGTATTTCGTTTAATACCGGGATTGGAAAATGCAGAATTTGTGCGGTATGGTGTAATGCATCGTAATAGCTATATTAATAGTCCCCGCTTGCTTAATTCCACGCTGCAATTAAAAGATAATCCCAAAATATTTTTTGCCGGGCAAATTACCGGAGTAGAAGGATATATGGAATCTGCGGCTGCCGGAATAATTGCGGGCATTAATGCAGTAAGGTTTTTGAATGGGCAAAGCCTGCTTACTCCTGAACCGGTTACTATGCTGGGAGCATTATTGACGTTTATAAGTTCAGCCCGGGAGGATATTTTTCAACCAATTAATGCCAACTTTGGATTATTGCCACCTTTGGAGAAAAACGAGAGAAACAAAAAACTAAGATATGAAAAATACTCAGAGCGGGCTTTAAACAGTATGATAGAATTTTCAGAATTGTTGCCCGGGATGTTGAATTTTAAATAAGCTTATGTTAGGATTTGCTTTAGAGTTAGAAAGTAAGGCGATTAGATGATATATTCTCATGTTGACGGATTTATAAACCATTTGAGAATTGAGAAAAGCGCCAGCCAATTAACTCAGACTAATTATCGGGCTGATTTAACGCAATATCTTCGCTTTTTGTCAGCAAAATATTCTCTGCCTTCGGAAAAATTACCTTTGGAATACCTAAACCATAAGATGGTCAGAGAATATTTAGTCGTCATGCAGGATAATGGTTTGAGTCGGGCCACGATGGCCAGAAGATTGGCTGCCTTAAGATCATTTGTAAAGTATTTATGTCGGGAGAATATATTACCGGGCAATCCTATTGCAGCGGTATCAACCCCCAAGCAGGATAAAAAACTGCCCCATTTTTTATACCCTATTGAAATAAAAATGCTGCTGGAAGCTCCGGACACCAGTAACCCAATGGGGAGAAGAGACAAAGCTATTCTGGAAACCCTGTATGCCTGTGGACTTCGGGTAAGTGAACTGGTGGGCATTGAGGTTAACGATATATTTTTTGATGAAGAACTAATCAAGGTGCATG
>JAQVWB010000259.1 GCA_028698695.1 Syntrophomonadaceae bacterium
AATCTCCAACATCACTTCCGATGCATCGAACCTCGAACGTATAAACCGGTGGAACTGCGCATTGAGAATGTTTGCTGACAAACCAGTATTTGGCTGGGGTCCCGGGACTTACATGTTTAAGTATGCTCCATATCAGATAAATAAAGACCGGACTGTAATAAGTACCAATTATGGAGACCTTGGTAATGCTCATAGTGAATATCTCGGTGCCCTTTCCGAGACCGGTATACCAGGATTATTAACATTTATTTTTGTTTTGATTATGGTTTTGCGAACCGGATTCAATACTTACAGAAAACTGGACGATAAAATTATAAAATCTATAATTCTTGCTGCCCTGGCAGGATTAATAACCTATTATACGCATGGATTCCTGAACAATTTTCTTGATACAGATAAATTGTCAGTTCCATTCTGGGGATTTACCGCAATAATCGTTGCAGCAGATATTGTACACAAAAGGGAAACCGGGAATAACAGAGTTTGAGTTATTGCTTAACCCGTTCATTGTATGAACGGTCACGTGTATCTATCTTTATTATTTCGCCCTGATTGATAAACATAGGTACCATAATTTCCGCACCGGTTTCAAGTGTGGCTGGCTTCAATGCAGTTGAGCTGGCAGTGTTCCCCTTTTCTCCTTCTATGGTAAATGTAACCTCCAACTCCACAAAAGGAGGCATCTCCACAGTAAGAGGTGTTTCTGTCTCTGAATGAAAGTTAATTTCTACAACCTGCCCCTCTTTCATAAGGTCTGAGTTCTCAATCATAGACTCAGGAACGGGTATCTGCTCAAATGTTTCGGTATTCATAAAATGAAAACCCATGTCATCCTTATAGAGGTACTGGTACTGACGCCGTTCAACACGAACTTCCTCTACCTTAACACCTGAGGAAAAAGTATTCTCAATTGTCCTCCCGGTTTTAATATTTTTCAGTTTTGTGCGGACAAAAGCGGGACCTTTCCCGGGCTTTACATGTAAAAACTGAACAATTGAATAAATATCGTCTTTGAATATGATACACATCCCATTTCTAAAATCTGAAGTTGAAGCCATAACTTAATCTTTATAATATGCTGCAAAAATAAATAAATCAGTCAAAAATGTATGTAACGAGTGATTTTTTCGCAAAAAAGTTACGTAATTATCTTGCAGCCTGACTGTCATCTTCTGATTTATAGCTCTCAATAATTGCCTTTAGTGCTCCTACCCGCATATCAAAGTCAATTAAGACAGGCAATTTAGTCTCCTTTGAAATATAAAATTTGAGTCCGTCAGACCGTTTTAACAATTTTCCTTTATCTACTGATGGTGCTAAAATATAACAATCCATTTCCCCCATTCCTGTCTCTACCTTCCCTTCTCCCATAAAGATAATGGTTACATCCGAAATCTTATCAGCATGAAATGTAGGTAAAGTGACCGATCTTCCCGGTTCCAGATTATCTAATTTATTATTATTGATAAAATAAAAAAATACAGAGATTATATCAACAAGGTTTTCAGGAGCATCCCGCCAGCCTGACTTCTGACTGTAAATTGAGTCCCGATCGTGGTAATATAAGGTTTCATTATACCACTTGTATTTACCTTCACTTACATCTCTTACAGATTTAAAAGGTAAATGACTTTGTGCATTAACCGTGGTCTCATATCTGTCGTTAACGGCAAATAATTTATCAGCCAATCCGGTAGTTTTTCCATATATATGATAATGTATAGCCTTCTTACCTCCAAACAGAGTATCACTTATTACCAATTCAGCCTCTCCACCCTTAATAAAACCAAACTTTAAATGGAATAAGATCTTCTCCTTTTTTGCATTTGCTGAAATTAATGTAGTAAAGACCAAAAACATTATTAATAGTGCTTTTTTCATTCTGTAAACTGTTAAATTTTAAAATTTATTATCTCATAATGACCATCAGCTGGCTGTTAAATCCAATAATATCTCCTGAAAGGGTTATAATTTATTTAATAACCTTTTTCACTGGAACTGTTGCAATAAAGTCTTTTAAATAAAAAGGTTCAAAATATGCAACATTTTCAAAATCATTGTTTTCGAACTTCTTCTCAGCAAGTTTAAACATAAACCGTGCCGAAGTCTTTAAAGGCCCGCAGAACAATGCATTAGGATGAATTATAACAGAAGCTGATTTAGCTGCTCCGTTTCCGAAAAAGAGTATTTTGTTATCTTTCAGCCACGAGGAAAAAGAACTGCTGTCAATTATTTTTGCCGATACATCTTCGAGCTGTTCACCTCCCCTGCTGTAAAGTGCAGTATAAACCTCCATACGGCGGGCGTCAATCATCGGACATAAAAGCAGGTTGCTAATGTTATCAATATCTTTTAGGTATTTATCTAAATTACGTCCTGTGTACAGACCCAGTGCATCAAGTGTACCGACAGATATCAGTGGCTTATCCAGTGCATAACAGAGACCTTTGGCAAGTGAAACGCCAATTCGCAATCCTGTATATGATCCGGGACCTTTACTTACTGCCACAGCATCTAATGCACC
>JAQVWB010000260.1 GCA_028698695.1 Syntrophomonadaceae bacterium
AAATGCCACTAATAAGGCCAGGGTTGGGGACAGGCCATAAACATTATCCATAAATAATTGCGCTGTAAACATTTCCGGGTCCAATCTGCGATTATTAGTTAAATCAAAACCAATTAACAGCACAATAAAAATATAGGAAGTAAATATAGGCCAAAACCGCTGCAGGTTTTTCCTGAAAAGGGCTTTACTAAATATCGGTGCTGCTGATGCCATAATCCATCCCCCCCAACTCATGTATAAATATTTCTTCCAACGATAGCGGCAGTACATCAATCATCATGGAATCCAACCCGGCCGCCTGGTTGATAATCGATTCCTTTTCCCCGCGGACTACCAGATGGACCACACTGCCCACCCGGTTTTGTGACAATACCGTCAGGCTGCTTAAATCCGGAATATCCTGACGGAAGGCCAACTGGAGCTTAAAGATATTATTCTGCAATTCATCAAGATTACGCTCCAATACTACTTCTCCCTTATGCATAATCCCCACACAATCACAAACATCCTCCAGTTCCCTTAAATTATGTGAAGAAATAAACACGGTCGTCTGCCGTTCGGAAACATCCTGAAAAATAAGGCTCCAAACTTTGCGGCGGGCTACGGGATCCAGCCCGTCCATGGGTTCATCCAGTACCAGCACCTGCGGCATGATACACAAAGCCAGCATAAAAGCGGCATGCTTCTTCATTCCGCGGGAAAAGCGGCGCAACGGGCTATGATGATCCAGAGGGAAAATCGGGATCAGCTTTTGCAAACGCTCATCATTAAAACTCGGGTACACCTGCCGGTAAAAATTTATCATCTCCGTTAAATCAGCCTGGGGGAAAAAGTAAATATCATCAGGTATGTATGCTATGGACTCTTTAAGCACCGGATTGTCAAAAATGGGAATATCACCAATGGTTACCGCCCCCCGGTCGGGAACCAGGATGCCTACTATATGCTTGATCAGGGTAGTCTTCCCCGACCCATTTGGGCCTACAATTCCATAAACTGAGGATTTGGGTACGGTAATATTTACATCGCGTAAAGCCTGAAAGCCGTCAAAGGACTTATTAAGGCCGCGTACTTTTATCATCTTTTATCCAACCTCCCTTATTCACAATTACAGGTCGTCGAGCACCTGTTTAATCTCCTCTTTGCTCACCCCTAAATAGATTAATTCCCGAACCCTCTCCACTACTTCCGTCAATAACTGCTCCATCTTCTCCCGGTTTTGACCGGGCGTGCGGGACTGGACAAAAGTACCCTTGCCGGGAATCTGATAGACAAACCCCTGAACCTCCAGATCACGGTAGGCCTTTTGAATAGTATTGGGGTTTATAGCCAGATTCTGAGCCATCTCCCGCACCGAAGGAATTTTTTCATCAGGCTCCAGCACACCGCGAATAATCAAATTTTTTATCCCATCACGCACCTGTTCATAAATTGGTTTGGGATTTTTTAAATCAACACTGATAATGTAAATCACCCCCTTTATCTCGGCTCACTGACCCATGTGTACTATACCTCATAGTACACATAGTACACTAGGGATAAACGAAAGGTCAAGTTTTTGTGGCATATAAGTATTTCTTTTATTGAGCCGGGAAAAATTAGCTGGATTATTTGTTATCAAATAGATTTTAATGTAGAACAAAAAAAGAGGACCGTAATCCTCTCTAATTCCTATGGTGCCAGAGGTGGGACTCGAACCCACACGCCTCGCGGCACACGATTTTGAGTCGCGCTCGTCTGCCAATTCCGACACTCTGGCCTGTAAACTATTATTTCAGCAGAATTAATTATAAGGCGAGGTCATATAGTTGTCAAGGCAAAGGGCGATCATTCTATTTGGTACTTTTTCATCAGTCTGTAAAGCGTAGTACGGGAAATACCTAATATTGCAGCGGCCTGCTGGCGATTACCGTAACTCCGGTTTAAAGCCATACTGATACGTTCTTTTTCTGCGGCAGCTTTTCCTGATTTCAGATCATAATCTGCGGGGGCATCATTAACCGACTGCTTGTGAAGGAATAAGGGCAGTGTGTCACTGGTAAGGGTGGAGTGACGGCAAAAGTTCATGGAAGTTTCCAGAACATTGATTAATTCTCTGATATTTCCCGGCCAGTTGTATTGCAGCAGGACCCGCATGGCATCGTCTTCAATGGATTGAATTTTTAAACCCAGCTTGCGATTAAGCTGCCCCAGATAATACTGGGCTAAAATGGGGATGTCTTCGGTTCTTTCGCGCAATGGAGGTATGTAAAGGTTGACAACATTTAGACGATAATAGAGATCAGGCCGGAAAGTTCCCTGGTTGATCATCCATTTCAAGTCTTTGTTGGTAGCTGATATAACGCGTACATCTATAGGGATGGTATGATCATCACCTATACGCTCAATTTCTCTTTCCTGAAGAACTCTCAATAATTTAGCCTGCATGGCCAGAGCCATGTCGCCAATTTCATCAAGAAATATTGTTCCGCCGTTGGCTTGTTCAAACTTGCCGATTTTACCACCTTTGCGAGCCCCGGTGAAG
>JAQVWB010000261.1 GCA_028698695.1 Syntrophomonadaceae bacterium
GGCAATGCTTTGTCAGCAATACTCAGAGGCAGCATATCTTCCACATGGGCATCATGAAAGAACAGTTCTTTTTGTTTGTTCATTACCCCGTTGACAGTGATATTGCCGTCTCCGATGGCTGCAAACAGATCATCAACACTATTATATCCAAATTTTCTGGTAACTTCCTGGAGTTTATCTTCTTTTAGCAGTTCTTTGGGATTAAAATGTTGCTTTTTGAGCTCCTTCTCTAATAAATCATGTCCCCGGATAATATTTTCCTGACGCTTTTCACGATTAAACCAATTCTTTATGCGGCTTTTTGCTGAAGAAGTCTTTACAAAATTCAGCCAGTCAAAACTTGGGCCAGAAGAATTCTTGGAAGTCAGAATCTCAACAATATCACCATTACCGAGGGGAAAATCAAGCGGTACGATGCGTCCGTTAACTTTGGCTCCGGTACACTTATGTCCAACTTCAGTATGTACACGATAGGCAAAATCAACCGGGCAGGCACCCTTGGGCAATTCTATTACTTTTCCTTTAGGTGTAAATACAAAAACGGTATCATCAAACAGGTCAATTTTTAATGATTCCATATATTCATTGCTATCTTTTACTTCGTTCTGCCATTCCAAAATTTGTCTTAACCAGGAAAGCTTTTCATCAAACTTCTTTTCACGGGGATTCGCACCCTCTTTATAACGCCAGTGGGCTGCAATTCCATATTCTGCGGTTCTATGCATTTCCTCAGTTCTTATCTGTACTTCGAATGGTTCTCCACCTTCACCAATTAAAGTGGTATGCAAAGATTGATACAAGTTGGGTTTGGGAGTAGCGATATAATCTTTGAACCTGCCCGGCAAAGGTTTCCACATGGTATGGATAATTCCTAATACTCCATAACAATCACGCACATCATTCACTACTACACGGATAGCAATTTTATCATAAATCTCGTCGATATCTTTTCCCTGTTTAATCATTTTCTTATAAATACTATATATGTTTTTAGGTCGGCCTTCGATATCCGCCTGGATGCCGATCTGTTCCATGCCGGCATAAATATGTTCAATAATATCATGAACATATTCTTCTCGCTGCTTGCGTTTTTGTTTAAGCCGCTTGGCTATTTCGTAATACATTTCCGGGTCAAGATAGGAAAAGGCCAAATCTTCCAATTCCCATTTAAACTTGAAAACACCCAAGCGGTGTGCCAACGGAGCGAAAATATCCATAGTTTCCTGGGCAATTTCCTTTTGTTTACGTTCGTTTTGAAACTGCAAGGTACGCATGTTGTGCAGTCTATCTGCCAATTTAATCAGAATTACGCGAATATCTTTAGCCATGGCAATAAACATTCGACGCAGGTTTTCCACCTGAGCATCCTCTTTTGATTTGAAGTTGATTCGACTTAACTTGGTTACGCCATCAACCAGCAAGGCAATTTCTTCACCAAAATCATTTATTATACTCATATACTCTATATCAGTATCTTCAATAACATCATGCAATAACGCAGCACAAATTGATGGAGTATCCATTTCAATCTCGGTTAAAATTAAAGCAACTTCTACCGGGTGAATAATATAGGGCTCTCCGGAAATTCTTTTTTGACCGGCATGAGCTATCATAGCATAATTGTAAGCTCTCTCAATCAGCTCAATATCTGCTTTGGGTTCATATGCTTTTATACGCTCTATAATTACCTGGGGACCCATAATTATCACCACACCAGCATTTCATTTAAACTAGTCTCTAAATCTGCAAAGGCCTTTTTTTCTTCTATTCCTTCCAGATAATAGGGGGAATCAGCCAAATCCAAAGTTGTTTGCCTGTTAGGGAGCAGCTTTATTTCAATAATACTACCTTGTTTGTCTATTTGGCACAAGCCCAGATCGACCAATATATTCAAAGCTGACAGCACTTTTTCATCTGTGATTGAAACAGTAGTTTCGGATTGTATTGAACTGCAAACATCACTTAATTTACGGGTTATAAGGGATTTTCTCTCTTTCTTTAAGTAGGATAAAACCAGTGATAACGCTGCCTGATCAGGATAAATCTGTTCCAATTTATCACGAATAATTCCTAAATCTTCAGGGGAGAAGTTTACTCTAACCGGTATTTCTCCCCGCATATGTATACTCTGTAAAAGTAAATGTGCTTCAAAAATGCTGCCGGGCACTTCATTCATAACCGGGACTTCAATCTTTGAAGTTTCCAAGTGCTCCCATGATCTTGTCGCGGCCAACTCACCCGTATCATCATATTTATAAATGCTGTCTTTTGTTTCCAGTGGTAACCATTTTAATTCAGGGCGTTCCTGCCCCCAGGTATCCCAAGCCATACCTGAGATGCTTTGCCTGGCAGTACAGCTGTTATCAAACGGGAATGCTCGAATGCCATAGGAAATGTGACCTGGCCAAGGGTATCTTTTATTATAGTAGTTGGCAAAGGCCTGCGTAATCAAAAATATCTGATTATTTGACTGGAAAGCCTGTATAGCTATTTGACGCTGGTTGGCTGATAATCGGCCA
>JAQVWB010000057.1 GCA_028698695.1 Syntrophomonadaceae bacterium
CTTGCGTTTTCCGTATTCAGTTTGCTTTTCTTAAATTGTCCCTATAGTGCCGTCCCCTTCTCCCCAGGTTGTTTACATTACATTTCTTTTTTGTTTTAAGTTCAGGATTAAACTTATTTCTCCCTGACCACGATTAGTTCGGCGTGCAATTTCACTTACGCTAAATCCCTGCTCATACAAACGAGCGACTTCATAATGCAAGTTTGGCTGGTTTGCCTTATATGCCTCTTCCTGTCGACTTATATCTATATTCTCAAAAGTTTGCTCAATATTAAATTTGGAGAGAATACTAACCTCTGAGTCTGTGGTACTAATTTTATTATTACAATATTCTATAAAAGCTTCAGATTGTCTTTCTTCAGAATTTAACCTATCATCCAGAGATGATATAATCTTGCTTACCTGGGCTTGAGTCTGAATATCTGTAACAATTTGATCTGATAATTGTATAGCGGTCGCCATTAAGTTTTCAAGGTCTGTTTTTACTGCCAGACTCTCTTCAACTGTTTTTTTGATCTGCTCCCGGGCATTTTCAATATGATTTCTCTGTTGATATAAAACAACTAAATTCAAAACCAGCAAAACCAGTAGAACTCCCAATAAAAAGTTTGTAATTGAGTTCACCCACCCTTCTAGGCTTTGATATCAATGTTTTGCCCCCGATGTTCATCTTTTAATAATTCTCCCTCGATAGGGTCCTCTTCCAGTTTATCCTGTCTTTTTTTCTTTTTACGTTTTTCTTCCTCTTCCTGTTTATCACGAATAAGGGTAGCTTCACTACGTAAGTTTTGGCTGACAGTTTTACTGTTGGTATCAGTTTGTTGCAATATTTGCTGGGCAAACTGTTGTTGCCGGTTATTCTGATCTGTTTTTTCCGCTTGCTGAATCTTAGCTACATCGCCAACTTTTTGTATGAGAACCTGCATGTCAATACTTCTAATTGTCATTACGGCATCCCCCTTTTTAACGCAGCGATGTAAGTCTAACATCTCCTTCTTCAAGTATAAATTCTGAATATTTAATAGGATCATTTACTGTATAAATCGCGTGGCCTATACTTATACGAACCCCTGGATAGGCTATTTCAAGAGCTCTGACCCGGGCTGCATGTCCACGTTCAAATTCTCCCTCTAAATAATTGATTCTTTCATCCATAGCTACCAGTTCCTGTCTTAAGGTTTTAAATTCATCCAGCATCTTAATTAATGCCAACCTTTTACTATCAGGCAGATTCTCTGTAGATATGCCACTTCTCTGATAGACTTGTAAATTATGATTCAAAGCATCCAGCTGTTTACGTTTCTCATTTCCCTGTCTTATTAACTGTTGATATTCTTCACGATAATAAGGATTAATTCCAACCTCAACTGTGGTTTGTGTAGCCAGTTGGGATCCCAGTACCTTGGCCTCAACCAGATAAGAAGCCTGAATGACCCCTCCAACTATGGTGGCTCTACGCTCGTTTACTTTTACAATGCCACCTGCTTTTACATAAGATTGCATTATAGCTTCAGAAATAATTGCATCTCCGCCTGCCTCTACCCGTGAATTTTCTACAAACCGGGCATAAACATTTTTCTCAGCCTTGACATAACCTTTTATTCCAGTGGTTATACCACCTTTTACAATAATGTCACCCCCAGCAGTCACTTCTGCTCCTTCAATAAAACCATTAACTTGAATATTTCCCGCTGCTTTGACTTTAAAGCCGTTAGTAACATTGCCAAGGATAATTACATCACCTATAAAATCAACATTTCCGGTACTAAAATCAATATCCCGAGCAATAGTTAAAGCTGAATCTACCACTACCTTTCCATCAATAATATTGACATGCCCATCACAGATAGCATAAAGCCTTAATTCCTCTTCGTCAGCAACAGTATTTTTGCCCCGCGGCAACCGATAATCCTTACCTTTTTTAGGGATTATTGCATTTCCAGTCACATCTGTACCGGGAATTCCCTCAGTAGGAGGAACCCTTTCCACAAGCAATTCGCCAGTCTTAACATTGTGAATCATGCCCAGGTCATAATAATTTGCATTGCCCTTTTCATCCACCTTGGGTCCGATTCGTTCTTTGGGTAATGGAAACTTAACAATCAAGCGACCATCTTCTCCTGCGACAGCATCGGTACCCCTTGCTACCAAAATTTTATTATTCCGGTTTATTTCCTGCAGAGCTTCCCCTACCGCCTGTTCAGATATATTATATATTACTCCCGCCTCGGCCAAAGCCTTCATCAACTGTTCCCGGGTACATGCAGCACCTTCACCAACTGGCGCAGTTACTTCTACAAATGCCTGCATTTTGCCCGGCCCAAATGATACCCGCACCTGTCCATCTATCCGTGCATCAGCTTCAGACATGTATTTTTCCTCCTCTTAAACCAGCAAGTACTTCTTTTTGCTTAAGCTACCTCTCAGTCTTAGAATTGCTTTAGTATGTAACTGAGAAATACGAGATTCCGACAAGGATAGAGTAATGCCAATTTCTTTTAAAGTTAATCCTTCATAATAATATAAATAAATAACCATTCTTTCTTTTTCCGGAAGCCGAGTAATAGATTTTGACAATAAATCTTTCACTTCTCCCAGTTCCAGTATACTTAATGCATCAGGTGCATCCTCTTCCTGAAGCATTTCAACTATGCGTCTTTTCTTTTCTTCTCCTTCTTTCCCCGGTAGAAAATCATCTAATGATATTATCGTAGTTGCAGCAACATCTCTTAACAGAGAATTATATTCCTGCAAAGAAATACCCATTTCTGCGGCTATCTCTTCATCAGTTGCTGCCCTGCCCAGTTCACTTTCCGCTTTCGCATAAGCCTTTTCCAGTTCTTTTGCTTTTTGTCTTACTGATACCGGTACCCAATCCATGGATCTTAATCCATCAATCATTGAACCACGAATACGCGTAATGGCATAAGTTTCGAATTTAATATTACGTTGTGGGTCAAATTTTCCTATGGCATCTATTAATCCTTCTATGCCATAAGAAATCAATTCATCAACTTCCACAACCGATGATAAGTTTATAGCCAGACGATTAGCTACATATTTAACGAGATGAGCATAATGAACTATAAGTTCGTCTCTTATTTCCAGGTCATTATTCTCTTTGTAACGAAGCCAAACTGAACTCATGTCAGTTTTCACTACAGCACTCTCTCCCCGTGTCCAATAGTTCTAACTAACAAATCCCCCGTTTCCGGGTCAAAAGTAATAGTCCTGCCATGATTGCCTCCGGTATCAGACGCCAATAACTTAATATTATGCTTTTTGAGAGCTTCTTCCACTGCCTGAGCATTACGGGCTCCAATTTTCATAATATCGCTATCACCTGAAAACTTAAACATTTGGGCACCCCCGGCAATCTTGGCCTGTAATCGGGAAACTGAGGCACCTTGTTTTTGCATCTCCTCCACGACCATATCTACAGCACTGTCAGCAAATTTAGCCCTATTTTGAGGATTCTTTGCCTGCACACTGGATGGCAGCATAATATGAGCTAAACTGGCTAATTTAATGCTTTTATCTATAATACAGATACCAATGCATGAACCAAGTCCGGCAGTCATCAGTTTATCTGGTGGCCGGGCAATTTTCATGTCAGCCATACCAACCTGAATAATGTTGCTCATTAAAAATTCACTCCAAGCGCAGATAAAATGACACTCAGTGATTCGGGCTCCGGTAACAGAAAGAAATGTCCAACTACATCAACATCTTCCTTTTTAAACTGAGTTTCCAAAAGGAGAACATGATCTGCAACCTGTCCAAACTGAGCCAAAATGGCATCTAAAATAGCTCCCGCCATATCCATTCCCAAAGCAGGTACTGATGGAGAAAAACTTAACTGAGTAAACATAGCCAATGAATTCAAATAGGTTGCGGAAATAATATTCCCCAGCTCCATCATAGCAGATATATCCATATCACTTAACTCTTCCGGATTGGTGGAATATAGTTCCTTGCCTATCAGCATATCAACCAGCAAGCAGGCATTAGCAATTGGCAATATAAATAGAATACTAAGTGGAGCTGAACCGGAAACATTCAGGTATATCCCCACTACATGTGATTCTGCACCACCAATTAAATCTGCTACATCTTCAAATGGTAAAATGCTGACCTGCGGAACATCCATATCAATTTTGGAGTGTACCATTTGTGCTAATGCAGTTGCCGCATTTCCAGCCCCTATATTACCTATTTCTTTTAACGCATCCAATTGAATACTGGATAATTCGTTAAAATTATCTGTCATTATCATTCACCGCCAGTCTATCACTCAAATATTTTTAACAAGTCAAGTAGTATCATCAATCTGCCTTCAAATTTGGCTATACCTTTTATATGCTCGGTTTCAATTGAATCATATACTTTGGAAGTAGGTTCAACGGCATCTCTTTCTATTTTAAGGACTTCAGATACTTCATCAACCAGAATGCCAACTTTTAGTTCATCAACCTGGAATACTATTATGCGTTTATCTTCCTCGTTACCGGATGCCTGCA
Source organism: Syntrophomonadaceae bacterium (assembly GCA_028698695.1). Classification (GTDB taxonomy): domain Bacteria; phylum Bacillota; class Syntrophomonadia; order Syntrophomonadales; family Syntrophomonadaceae; genus JAAYBS01. The sequence goes on from JAQVWB010000057.1 coordinate 4,521, forward strand.
GATTAAACTTCGTATGTAAATTAACAATGGGGATAATATTGCCGCGTAGATTTATAACCCCTTCTATATGTCTGTCACTACGGGGAATCCTGGTAATATTCAATAATCGGTTAATATCCTGCACATGCAGTATCTCCACTGCGTATTCTTCCTGACCAAGCTTAAATGCTACTACTTGAAACTCCTCATTTTCAAATACAGGTTGTTCGTTATCAGTTACTAATGCCTTTTCCATTCCAATGCCCTCCTTTAAAACAGAGTAGCTATATCCAGTATCAAACGCACATTACCATCTCCGGCCACAATAGCCCCCGCAATTCCGGGAACTCCAGCCAGCAATTTCCCTAATGACTTAATTACAATTTCCTGCTGTCCAATCAAAGACTCCACTACTAATCCAATCTGTTTATCTGCCCGACGCACTACTACTACATACATATCATCACTGGTAGCTTCCGTAGGAACTTCCAACAATACGGCCAGACGATACAGGGGAAGAACATTACCCCGTAACATGATAACTTCCTGATTTTGTATCATCTTAATGTCAGCTTCGGTAATTATCGTAGTCTCATCTACCGAGCTAAGAGGAATTGCATAGATTTCATCTCTGACCGATATCATCAATGCCTGTATGATTGCTAGGGTTAAGGGTAGTTTAATTTTAAATTTGGTTCCCTTTCCAAGTTTGGAGTCAACATTTATTTCTCCATTAAGAGCTTCGATTTTGTTCTTGACTACATCCAACCCAACGCCCCGCCCCGAAATATCAGTAACCTGTTCTGCAGTGCTGAAACCAGGTATAAATAACAGTTCAATAGCTTCTTCCCTACTTAACCCTTCAGCTTCACGCGTACCAATTAATCCCTTATCTACAGCCTTTTGTTTAATACGTTCCGGATCTATACCGGCACCATCATCTTCGACTTCTATGTAAACATTGTTTCCTTCATGTCTGGCTCGCAACATAAGCGTCCCTCTAGTTGGTTTCCTAAATTTAACCCTTTCGGCAGGTAATTCTATACCATGATCAATTGCATTCCTTAACAAGTGAATTAATGGATCTCCAATTTCATCTATAACTGTGCGATCCAGTTCTGTATCTTTACCTTCTATCAAAAAATCAATTTCTTTATTTAAATCTTTGGATAAATCACGAACCATGCGGGGAAAGCGGTTAAATACCTGTTCTATGGGTACCATCCGTACTTTCATAACTACTGATTGTAAATCACCACTGATACGATCAATCTGCTCAATAGTTTCATTTAACTCCGTTAGTTTTTCAGTAGCTCCTATTTGTTCCAGGCGTCCTTTATGCATTACCAACTCACCGACAAGATTCATCAAATTATCCAGGCGATCTATATCAACCCGAACTGTTTGTTTTATTTTACTAACCTTTTTACTGCCGACCATGTTATCTGCTTCTGATACCGCTGCTACTTCATCTTCTCCTCCCGCAACCGTCAAATTTTCTACCTCAATTTCAGTTAAGCTTTGAACTTTTATTTCAGATATTGATTCCAGCCGCTTGATAAGACTCTGGCTATCTGTTTTACTAATAATCAAAAGATCGAAATAATTATCAAACTTACCTTCCTCAAGTTCCTGAGCGCCAGGATTGGATTTTATAATCTCACTGTCTTCTTCAATAGCTTTAAAAACCATAAATGCTCTGACCGACTTCATTAATGAATCGGGAGCAACTTCTGCCCGCAGGTTTAAGACTTTTAAATTACGGCTATTGGCTTCTTGCAGAATAGTCAGATCATAATCACTGAATTGAAAGTCTGGTTCGTCGTTTTCAGTTGATTCTTCCATCTCATTTCCATCTCCACTGACAACCATCCCTTTACCCTGTTTATCGATTATGCCACTCTTAATACTCTGTAAAATGTTTATTAAATCACTGTTGTCAATCTCACCATTCCCGCCAGTTTCTATTTGTTCAATTATAGTCTGAATGCGGTCAAAACATTTAAAGATTGCATCAATACTGATGGTATCAACCTGTAAAGTCCCTTCTTTAAAATCAACCAGCACATCTTCCATGTGATGCGTTAAATCTGCCAGATCTTCAAACCCCATAGTTGACGACATGCCTTTTAATGTATGTGCTGCCCGAAAAATTTCATTTAGAGCTGCCATATCCCCAGCGTTTTTTTCCAAATCAAGTAATTTTTGATTTAAATTTCCCAGGTGCTCCTTGCTTTCTTCCAGGAAAATGTCCAGGTATTGGGACATATCCATTTTCATTAAATGACACCTCCCTTTATATTCATCAATTCCAAAAAATTTATTGTAAAAGCATCTTAACTATCGCCTTGCTAATTTCAGGTAATGGCACTACTAAATCTACCTGTCCGGTTTCAAAAGCAGCTTTGGGCATACCATAAACAATAGAGGTTGATTGATGTTCCGCAATGATTTTTCCGCCGCGTTGTTTCACTGCCAGCAAACCTTCACTCCCATCACGTCCCATGCCAGTCATAATTACACAGACCATATGTGACCAAAAATGTTGTGCTGCTGAATCAAACATGACATCTGCTGCCGGTCTCAGCCCTCCCCGCGGCTCTGATTTATTCAGACTTACCTGCAGTGTATTAGCGGTGGGAGTACATACAGTTAAATGAAAATCTCCCGGAGCTATATATGCACAACCAGGAACTATCGTCTCACCTTGCTCAGCTTCTTTTACCCGTATTTGTGACAGTGAATCCAATCTCTCCGCCAGTGAACGGGTAAAACCCGGGGGCATATGCTGAACAATTAATACCGCTGCATCCAAATTACCAGGTAATTCGGGTACTACCTGATGTAAAGCCTTAGGACCTCCAGTCGAAGTACCAATTAACACCAATTTATTTAATTGTCGACTGGTACTATATAGCTTAGTCGTCTTTACATCTGGTTTTGGTAAAGGCTTTACCTCCTTTATATTAAAATTCGTCAATTTTTTCTTTGTACCTGCTGCAATTTTGATTTTTCTGATAATATCGTCTCTTACGGATTCAATATCCAATGAAATATGACCGGATGGCTTGGTTATAAAATCAACTGCTCCCAGTTGTAAAGCTTTCACGGTTTGTTCGGTTCCGGATTTAGTCACACTGCTTAACATAATTACCGGCAGGGGATTAGTCTCCATGATTTTACCCAGAGCTGTTAATCCATCCATATTAGGCATTTCAACATCCAATGTAATAACATCAGGTTTTAATTCGCGTATTTTATCAAGGGCATCAAGTCCATCCCGAGCTTTACCAACTGCCTCCAATTCTGGATCTTCATTAATAATATCCGCAATAACTTTACGCATAAATGCAGAATCATCTACTACCAGAACTCTGGTTTTGGACATAGGCATTCTCCTTTACTCTATAAGTCCCTTACGAATCCATTCCCTTTGTTTATCAAAAATAAATTTAAAGATTTGATCTCGCTGAGCTTCAGTAATATCTTCATATCCAACGGCAAGCTTAAATCTTTTTAACCGGTCAACTTCTTCAATGGATACTCTGATTACTTTTGCTGTACATCGTATTATCTCCTGATCTGTAAGTGTAATTTCCAATTCCAGCCTATCACTCTGCTGCAGTTCATCTGCAGCAATAAACAGTAGTCCACCTGCACTTATATCTATGGTTTGTCCCTGCATTATCGGATTGGTCGCTTTCGTATCCAACAACTGATATTTAACCGGAAGATTGATTGGTAATCTTACATACTCACGTTTCTGTTGAACAGATATTATTTTAGAAGGTTTTTCCACAATTAAAAGAGGGATCGGATTTGCTCGTCTGCTGACCACTCTTGTTTCAAACATATAATTAAATTGTTTTACCCTCAGGGTTACTTGAATAGGTTGACCCGGTCTAATAGTTAACAGGATACTGTTATGAATTGGAGCCGCCAGAGACATGTACTCAGTACCAATATCTTCAATCCGACTGGGATATCTTAATGCTCCCCTGTCATGATTATTTTCATCGATTAATTCTATCTCAATTAGTTGATTAGCTCTTAATTTGCTGGCATCCAAATATAACATCCCCTCAACACTTTTAACGGCCGATATTGACTATACGTTTAAAAAAGTTTCTTATCCCTTTGTTGGCAGGTTCATAACCGGGAGATTCTTCGCTTCTGCATTGCAATATTCTATCAGCAATATTATCAATACCTCGCGCAGCTTTACTGCGAGGATACAGTTGTATAAATGGTTGTTGCTGTCTGATACCTTCACCTACCATTTCATCATTGGCAATATAGCCCATAGGCATAAGATTTATTTGTAAATACTTCTGACATACCAGTTTTAATTTTTCAGCAACCAGAATACCTTCAGAGTCGTCTACCACCCTATTTACTACGAGAAACACCCGACCGGAATATTGGTTGCGATCCAGGATTTTAATAACACCGTAAGCATCAGTTATAGATGTGGGTTCTGAAGTAGTTATAATAATCGCGTCATCTGCAGACATTAAAAAAGAAGTAACATTACTGGAAATACCGGCCCCGGTATCCAGTATCAAATAATCATATTCATTATCCAACTTACCCATATCAACTAAAAGGCGTTTTAATTCCATCCCGGAGAGATTAGCTAACTCTTGAATGCCTGAACCCCCAGGAATAATCCTTAATCCCGACGGTCCGGTAATAGTAATTTCATCAATTGATTTATTACCCTGAACCAGGTTATAGAGATTATATTTAGGCAAAGCACCCAACATTATATCAAGATTAGCCATGCCTAAATCGACATCCATTAACAAAACTCGTTTTCCTTTGGAGCTTAAACTCAGGGAAAGATTCAAAGCCAGCGTACTCTTACCCACTCCGCCCTTGCCGCTGCTAATTGCAATAACCCGGGCTTTACGATTCTCATTGCGTAATTCCGTTTCTATCTGTTGGCGGACATTATAAGCCATTTCTCTTAATTTGTCAGCTTGATCCTTCATAATATCTCATCCTTCCCCAAAAGCAACCTGGCCAGATTAAGGGCATCAGGTACTTCAATATCATCGGGTACACTCTGACCATTCGTAATATATGCTATGGGTTTTTTTATTTCGTAAAGTGCATTTAATATCTGCCCATAACTAAATGTCTCATCTATCTTTGTAAATATTACTTTGTCAATTCCTACTTGTTCAAATCGATTGTATATTGCGACTAATTCGTTGGTTTCCGTTGTAACGCTTAATACCAGTATTGTCTCATCAGGCCGGGCAATTTCTACATATTGTTTCAGTTCATCTAATTGCTCCTGATTATAAGGGCTTCTCCCGGCAGTATCAACAAAGACAATATCCATATCTTTATATTTAGCCAGAGCCTCCATAAATTCAACCGGTGAAAATACTACGCTTATAGAAATATCAATAATTTCTGCAAAAGTTCTTAATTGGTCGGCTGCAGAAATGCGATATGTATCCAATGTTATCAGAGCCGCTTTTTTACCTTCCAACAAGGTCATATTCGCTGCTAATTTTGCAATCGTTGTAGTTTTACCCACTCCGGTGGGACCCACTAAGAAAACTAACGTAGCCCGC
>JAQVWB010000058.1 GCA_028698695.1 Syntrophomonadaceae bacterium
AACTTAATTTGGTTGCGCAATATCCACTCTCTCTATTTTGGGCTATTACGCGAAGTTTAAAGGTTTTATATCATTATCACCTCCCCCTTAATGTATTTATTACGTAGCAAGATTTATGCCACTATTTCGAATAACGGAAAAATCCGAATATATAGACGTTTAAGAGTGTTCGCAGCAGATAATAAATATCTGAATATTCGCAATATGAGAGAAGAATAATCCTGCTAATCAAGACAGGAGAAGGGATAGAAAAGGTATTGAACAAAAAACGCATGTCTCTCAAAATGAGAGGATGCGTTTTTGATAAGATGCAAAATAGTTATGAACTTATTGCAATATAACAATATTGGTTTGCAAACTTGCAAAAAACCACTGTAGGTATTGACGGATAAAGGTTAATAGTAATGCAGATTTGCCTTGCTTAAGCCAAATTATATTTTTTAAGCTTCCGGTATAATACGGAAGGGTGTATGTCCAGAGTTCTGGCAGTTAGAGTTTTATTATTATTATTGGAGCGCAAAGTTTTCATTATTAATTGATATTCCAGGCTTTCTACTGCTTCATTTAAGGAGAGTGTAGTTCTAGCTTCACCCTTATTATTTTGTAAAGTAGGAAAATGATTTGGAACCAGAAATTTTCCACATTCCAAAAGTGCAAGGTTTATAGCTCTTTCCAATAAGTTTTCCAGTTCACGTATGTTACCTGGCCAGGAGTATTTTTCAAGTAACTTCAGAGCTTCAATATCAATACCTTCAATGTTGGTTAATAATTGACGATTAAGCTTCTTTATAAGAAATTCAGTTAACAGAGATATATCATCAATTCGGTCCCGCAAAGGCGGCAGCATCAAAGAAACTACGTTTAAGCGGTAATATAAGTCTTCGCGGAATCTGCCTTCAGCTACAGCTTTTTCTAAATCAGTATTGGTCGCGGCAATAACACGGGCGTTGGATTGGATTGTATAATTAGCTCCAACCGGTTCAAACTCTTTTTCCTGCAAAAAGCTAAGCAGCTTGGTTTGCATGGTTAAAGGCATCTCACCAATCTCATCCAAAAAAATAGTCCCCCGGTCGGCCAGTTCAAACTTACCCTTTTTACCTCCTTTGCGAGCGCCGGTAAAAGCACCTTCTTCATAGCCAAACAGTTCCGATTCCAGCAGGTTCTCGGGTATACAGGTGCAGTTGATTCGTACAAAGGGATAATTCTTACGTTGCCCGCCATTATGAATGGCATGGGCAAATAGTTCTTTCCCGGTTCCGCTTTCCCCAATAATAAGAACATTGGAATTATTGTTGGCTACTTGCAAGCTCAGAGATTTGGCCTGGCAGAGTTTAACATTATTGCCGATAATATCGTCCAGGCAATATTTGCCGCAGAATTTATTTGATGACATGGAAGCAGACTGATTAACAGGATCAATTAATTCCACCATATTGCGGGCGGTTGATAAATCCAGAAACAAAGTCTTGGACATAGCACCTATAATTTTACCGTTATTATAAATAGGTACCCGCATTGATATCAGTTTTTGGCCGTTTACAACGCATAATTCACAGAGATTGGTTTCACCGGTTTTTATTGTGTGTGGCAATCTTGATTGAGGAATTATTTTTCCGATATGTTTACCCAGCAAAGCATCTGTTTTTACACCTAATATTTCAGCAATAGTTTCATTTGCTACCAGTATTTCGCAATCAGCATTCACATAGATTACTCCCATATATGGGTTGTCTATCATGTGTTGGACAATACTCAGCATTTCCCGGTCATTAATCTTCATGCTATTACCCCCCCCTAAGTTATAGCAAAAAAAGCAACTATCCCCCATATAATAATATACCATAAGAACAAGGATTATATCATATTAAACTATATTCAATAAACGGAGAAACATAAAAGGCATTGGAATTAATCCAGTGTGTGAATTAACGCTCCCAATAAAAAAACCAGCAGTACAATTCTGGCAAACACTGCTGGTTTTTCAAATTATTTAAGTAAGTAAATCTGTAAGCGGAGTTCTGTTTTCGATAGTCATCTATCTGGAATACCAGTTGCCTGGTACTTCAAGCGACCTAACCCGGGAACGGAACGGGCTATTCCATTGTTCCTCTATTTGGTCTTGCTCCAGGTGGGGTTTGCCTAGCCATTTAGTCACCTAAATGCTGGTGAGCTCTTACCTCACCGTTCCACCCTTACTCCGGCACTCAAAGTAATTTAATTTGCTAAAAGTAGTTTAGAGCCGGTTAATTCATTGTCCTTTTAACAATTAAATTTTTTTGAGTGCCGGGGCGGTTTATTTCTGTGGCACTTTCCTTGAGGTCACCCTCACTGGACGTTATCCAGCACCCTGCCCTGTGGAGCTCCGACTTTCCTCAGACTGTTTCCAGCCCGCGACTATCCGATTTACTTACTTTATTTATTGAGCATGCTATGTCATTATATATAAGTAAAGTGCTGCTGTAAAGTCAGAGAAATTTCTACCTTTTTAAGTTAATTATTATTTTTTCAGGCAGGAAATATAATATTAATATCGAATACTTGACAAGTAGGAGAGGGAACCCTTTGTTTTCTTGTGTTGCACTGGCAAAAGTAATACAATATTTAAAACTGGTAAGAGGGGGGTGAAAGAGTGTTGGCAATTTTCGGTTCGGCTTCAGCAGGAGGTTCTGGCCTGTTTTCCAATCCGCTCGTCATTATGTTGGTGGTAATACTGGGGATTTTCATTTTCCTCAAGTTTTGTGGTTGGGCAAAGAAATTTGAGCTATCCGCAGGAGCGAAAAAGGCTATTTATATTCTTACCGGGATTGGTATGGTCGGATTCAATGTGTATTATTCGTTGGGAAATAAAGCTATTGTAGCAAGCAATAACTGGTCGACTGCTACCAATGCACTTTTGGTATCATTGGTATGGGTATTTATCTTTGCCTTTGCTTTAATGGCGGAGACTAAAGCTGAATAATCATGAACGGAATAGGCGGCTTAAAGCCGCCTTTTTGTTATTTTTAAGACATTACAGGGTATTAACAGGAGAATTAATAAATGCAGGAACAGGTGAAAATAAATTTAATAGCTGCTGATGGCAAAAGTTATTCCCAATGGGCACCGGTTGGTAAAAGTCTCTGGGAGATACTGGCCACTTCGATATCAGGTTTTGCAGCTGAGTGTGGGGGTAGAGGGACCTGCGGAAAATGCAAGGTGCGTGTAGCCGGTGAAATCAGTCCCATAACCGAGGAAGAAAAAGCTAAATTATTACCGGATGAACTAAACAGCGGAGAAAGATTAGCCTGTTATACCAGGGTAATGGGAACGGTAGATGTCCATCTTCCTTATATGGTCGAAGATATTTTGCCAGCTTCAATGGCTAAACCAGTAAGCGGAAAAAAGGCGGCCCAGTATCGTAAATTCTTTATACCTGGTCTGGATAAGCAAAATCCCCAGCCGGTTTATCAGCGTATTCGTCAAGCTTTACCGGAACTGGAGTTCCAGATTACAGTTAAAAATCTAAATGAGTTGGCCGGGTTGGATCGGGAAGGACGTCCTTCACTGGAGTTAATCGGGTTGATATTGGATAATAAGTATTTGTTGTATGCTGGTAGAAATGAAAAACCTGCCTATGGCATAGCTCTGGATTTGGGAACTACCAGTTTATTGGCTTCATTAATCAATCTGGTTGATGGTCAGGTAATGGGGATAGTATCACAGACTAATATGCAAAGGATTTATGGTGCTGATATTATCAGCCGCGTAAGTTACTGTTTGGAACATGAGGACGGATTGGAAAAATTACATCAGATTTTATTAAATAATATTAACAGCATGATTGAAGATTTGTTAAATCAGGTTGATGCTTACGCTGATGATGTCTATCGTTACACAGTGGTGGGCAATCCGGTGATGCTGCATCTATTTATGAATCTTAGAGTAAATGGATTTGCATCTGCACCTTATGCAGGGTTATTCCTGGATAGTATGGAAATGCCTGCGGCTTCATTAGGGTTGCCAGCCGGGGGACAAGTACCTGTACATATTCTTCCTCAGGCAGGGGGATTTGTGGGAGCCGATGCAGTGGCAGGGCTATTGGCTTTGCCTTCTGACCGCAAAAGATATCTATTTATTGATATTGGAACCAATGGTGAGATTATTCTCGCAGATGGAACGGCTATGTGGGCTGCATCAACTGCAGCAGGCCCGGCCCTGGAAGGTGGCAATATCAGTTGTGGAATGAGAGCTACCAGCGGAGCTATTGATCGGATTTGGTTTACAGAAGCGGGGAAAATACAATTTAATGTTCTGGGTTCAGGAGTACCCCGAGGTATTTGCGGATCAGCAATTCTGGATATGCTGGCAGTTTTACTGAAAGCCGGTTATATTGACCAATCGGGAGCAGTAACTGAAAAAGGTGAGAGTTATCATTTATATGCAGATGGATTTATACTGACTGACAGCAGTGAGCATAATACTGAACGGGTAATCTTTACTATTGAAGATATCAGGCAGGTGCAATTGGCTAAAGCAGCTATTCGTACCGGCATCGATATATTATTAAATAGGGCCCGGATGACCTGGCAGGATTTAGACCATATTTATCTGGCGGGTGCCTTTGGTCAGGCAGTTGATGCTTTAAATGCTATAGAAACAGGATTGCTGCCACCAATTTTGCCTTCCAAAGTAGAATTATTGGGGAATGCGGCTATGACGGGAGCAATTGCTGCTTTGTTAAATAATGATTGTGCCAGACGGACTGTAGATTACCAACAGCGTATCAAATATATAGATTTGGCTCTGGAACCACAATTCCAGGAGTTGTTTATGCAGAATATTAATCTAGGCTAAAATATCCCGTAAAGACCGGTCAAAAGGATTTCATACCCCGGGTGTGGAATTTAAATATAAAAGTTTAAGGCCGGGAAAATAATGAAATGGAGTTGAAAATGATGAAATTAGAAGGGAAAGTAGCTTTTGTTACTGGTGGCGGAACCGGAATCGGAAAATCAGCTGCCATTGCTCTGGCCAAAGAAGGTGCGAAGGTATTGGTTATGGGACGCCGTCCTGATCCATTACAGGAAACAGTCAGCGAGATTGAAGCTGCGGGCGGAACTGCCAGGTATTTTGCAGGTGATGTTACTGCGCAAGCTGATTTGGAGCAGATCAGGGATATAATTGACCAGGAATGGGGCCGCCTGGATGTCCTGGTTAATAATGCCGGGTCCGGATTACGGAAACCTTTTCTGGATACAACCCTGGATGAGCTTGATTATCTGTATAAAGTTGATTTACGCAGTGTATTTGCAGTTTCACAGGTTATGCTCCCGCTCATGCAAAAGAATGAAGGGGGAAGCATTATTAATGTTTCATCAATACTGGGAGTGTTCGGTGGTAAATACTCCACTGCTTATTGCGCTATGAAGGGTGGCGTAGTTCAATTTACCAGAGCGCTGGCTTCTGAAATTGGACCGGCGGTAAGGGTGAACTGTTTATGTCCTTCGCATATTGTAACTCCCATGATGCAGCCGGAAATAGACCGATTGGAGGCGGCAGGTAAAATGGATAAATTAAATCGGCTGTTTCCGATGAAAAGAGTGGGATATCCGGAAGATATGGACGGCAGTATCATATTCTTCGCTTCAGATGACTCTCGCTGGCTGACGGGGAACATTTTTATTATTGATGGCGGTATGTCCTGTTATGTTTAGACTATAGAAAAAAGCCTTCAGAGCGTCAAAAAAGGTGCTGTTCGCCTTTTTTGACGCTCTGTTTGATTCCGGCTTTTTTATTGTACTGAATTAACGAATATCCATGTCATTAATTATTAGACCGGTAATAAGTTTGGGATAAAAATAGGTTGATTTCTGTGGCATTTTATCCCGGGCCTGGGCAACAGCCACAATTTCATCAACTCCGGTGGCATTAAGCAAAAATCCAACCTGATATTGTTTGCTGTCTATTTGCTCGATTACCCATTGTTCACTGCGGCTATAAGCCAGATTATCTTGGTTTTTGCGTTCTTGGGCACCAATTCCCAGAATATTATCAAGAATCATATTATCCAGTATGGCTACATCCAGGTTTTTCCAGGCAACTGAGCGTTCCCGGGGCAGATATTGTTCGAGTGCCTGCGGGTCTTTTAATTGTAAAAGATAAAGATTATCATCGACATACATGCCGAAAACATGTTGCTCGCTGCCACGAAGTTTAATTTCCTTCATAAACTCAACCAGATTATTTTTATTCGCGTAAATATCAATATCAAATAAATCATTTAATTGCTTAAGCAGTTTGGCGCTGTTAAAACTTTTAATGTTTCCCACGACACGATGAGTAGGCAGTACCAATAGTCCCTCATCAAATAAATTCACGAGGGTAGTTAATACATAATCATAATCAGGTAGTCCCTGCTCCCGCATTTCATTGGCATATTCAAGTGCAGTTTCATAGCGGTGATGGCCATCAGCAATAAAAATTTGTTTATCAGCCATAGCTGACTGTACAGCCTGTATAACTTCCGGATTATTAATCACCCAAATCCTATGGGTCTCATCAACTTCATCAATTATTTCAATATCAGGCAGTTTGCCTTTTACTGTTTTTTTCAATAAAAAATCTATAGCTCTCTCTTCATCTGAGTAAAGACCAAATATGGAACTGAAATTTGAGTGTGTGGAGCGCATTAATTGCAAACGGTCAGCTTTGGGTTTAGATAAGGTTTCTTCATGGGGGAGAATAGTACCCTGTTCATAAGGTTCCACCTTCAGTCCACAAATAAAACCGGTGCGTATAGTGCGTATACCCTGATTGAGGAATTCCTGCTCATATAAATACAGGGATGGCAGTTGTTCAGGTAAAAGAACTTCCTCTTCCAACCATTTATCAATATAGTTTTTTGCCCTGGTATAGCGGTTATTGGCTGGTGTATCCTGAGGAAAAGTTAAACCCAGTTCCAGACGGATAATGTTTGCCGGGTGTTCGGCATAATACTTGGCTTGGGCTGTATCGTCTATGATATCATATGGGGGAGTGACTACTGAGGATAGATTGGTTATCTTTTCCGGATTATAACGAAGCCCTTTAAATGCAACAATATTGGCCATAAGTTTTAAGAGTTCCCTCCTTGTGTATGTTATAACCATTCGATTCCACTGCCTGAAGTCATAAGGGGTTAGTTTAATTATGTGCAGGGGAATTCTATTTACATTTTACAATTCTAGTATAACCCAAAGGGTAATGCAACCTGCATTTTCCATCAAATAGCTTGCTTAAGCAGTTTGATAGTGATTACAATTGAGACCGGAAGGAGATGTAAGTATATGGTGTTAATTGACTATCATGTTCATGTGGTGGGTCATGGCGAATATAAATTTAACCGCCAACGACTTCAAGCATATATACAACAGGCGCGGGAGACTAACCTGTCAGAAATTGGCTTATTGGAACACGATGAATACTGGCAACAAATTGACTTTGATTTAATTAAGCATATACAGCAGGATAATCCGGATATAAATATTCGATGTGGTCTGGAAATGGATTATTTCCCCGGTCAGGAAAAAACTATGCATTCAATAATATCGTCTGCACCATGGGATTATCTGATTGGTTCAGTTCATTTCATAGATGGGTGGGGTTTTGATCATCCTGATTATAAAGATGAATTTGAATGCAGCGAGATAGATAGTCTTTACGATCAATACTATAACCTTATCGTACAAACTGTTGATTCAGGCCTTTTTGATATTATTGGTCATCTGGATTTAATAAAAATATGGGGGCACAATCCAATAAAAAAGGCGGCTTGTGCCTATGCTGAACCGGTTTTAAAAAAGATTAAAGCTTCAGGAGTAGTAGTAGAGATAAATAGTGCCGGACTGAGGAAACCAGTAAAGGAAATATATCCTTCCCAGGAGATTATGGAACAAATGTTTAGATTGAATATACCGGTTACTCTGGGGTCCGATGCCCACAATCCGGAACAGGTTGGTGATGAATTAGAAAAATGTGTTGAATTATTGAAAAAAATCGGTTATCGTTCTATGATATGCTTTGAGCGACGCAAGCATAGAGTTATACCATTGGACCTTTAAAAAGAGGGGATAAAACAAATTATGAGCAGTATTGGTTGGTTAATTGTCAGTCTGGGAGTTATCCTGATTGGCGCTGAAGTATTTGTGAATGGAGTAGAATGGCTGGGCAAAAAACTGGATTTATCGGAAGGAGCAGTAGGGAGCGTATTAGCAGCAGTTGGCACAGCTCTGCCGGAAACCATTATACCTATTATTGCTATAGTATTTGGCAATAACGGTGTTGGCCATGAAATTGGAATAGGTGCCATACTGGGGGCACCGTTAATGTTAGCTACTCTGGCTATGTTTGTTACCGGAGCAGCAGTTATTATATTTCGTCGTCGACGCAATCATGGAATTAAGGTAGTAGCTGATTATTCTACGATGGCCCGCGATTTAAGCTTCTTTATGGTGGTTTTCTTAGTAGCCGTATTGACCGGACTTTTTCCAACTGAATGGCGGATTATGCAGTTAGCAGTTGCAGTTTTAATGATAGTTGCTTACTTTATCTATGTGTTTATAATGATCAAAGAGGAACGAGATGTTAATGTTGATGAAGATATACCGCCCTGTTATTTTGCCCGTAAACAGGAATCCCCACATTTATTAATAATTCTGTCGCAGGTGTTAGTGGCTCTGGCCTTTATTATTCTGGGTGCAAACTTATTTGTAGATTCTGTAAAAGAGGTTGCAGCCTTATATGCAGTTCCAGCTTTTATTTTAGCTATAATCATTACCCCCATAGCTACGGAATTACCGGAGAAATTCAATAGCATTATCTGGGTATCAAGAGAAAAGGATACGCTGGCATTAGGGAACATAACCGGAGCAATGGTATTTCAAAGTTCTCTGATACCGGCTATAGGAATATTTCTGACTGACTGGCAGTTATCAGCGGGGGCATTGTTATCAGCCGGGTTAGCTCTGCTTTCAGCATTATTTATTTATATAGAACTATTGCGTAAAAAACATATAACGGCTGGAATGCTTTTAATGGGTGGGCTTTTCTATCTGCTATTTATCCTGGGAGTAATTGAAGGTTTAATAAGCTGGTAGAGGAGTTGTACTCAGAAGCAAATAAAATCCACTGACAGCAGGCGTAAAAATTTTCTTTTCAGACCTGCTGTTGAGGTAGAAATGAAAATATGCCCAAAAAAAAATCCGGATTAAATCCGGATTAGCTGGCTTGTTCCAGTTCTGGCTGGTATTTACGGTTATATAGTCGGTAGGCCCCTTCCCACCGAACGGCCTCGTCCTGTCTTTTCCTTTTCAGGTATGTTTTTAACATGGCGTGTTTCTTGCGGGCGTGTTTTTCAACTATTACTGTGGCTATATAAAACGCCACACAAATTGCTCCTTTGGCGAGGAAATAGACAAATGTGTAAAACAGAAAAGCTTGTTGAAGTTCCGTCATAATGCATTTCCCCCTTTCAAATCAAACCATCGTAACCCCTCGTTATCTAAGATTCCAGGTAAACATTTTTGAATACTATCAACATACTAACGGTGCCACTAACGAAAACCAGACCTATTGCCAGTGCAGCCAGTAATCCAGTCATCGCTATCCCCCCTTTTTTCACATATTAACATTATGTGATGGTACTAACATAATAACATGTGAATATGTGAAAAACTACAAGCATAAATAGCAGAAAATTCGCAAAAATGAAAGCGTTGGGGAGAATTTCCCGGCGCAAGGCCTCTGGAGACAATATTCTGAATCTTTTAAATTATTAATTAAGAGGAAACGTGGATTATTCGGTGTTTTGGAAGGTGGCTAATCGGAAGGTGAGAATAAGATTTGTGTTTTTAGAAACTATTTACTGCTTATGTCTGAAAGTTACAATAAAAAATTAAAAGGCGAACTAATGCAACAAAAAAAGGCCAGGCATTTTT